>LKNC01000092.1 GCA_001564255.1 Natrialbaceae archaeon Tc-Br11_E2g1 | reverse complement strand
GCCACAAGCGCGCGGACTGACCGCTTCGTTTTTACACTGCCGGACGAACTCCCGGGGATTTTCCTTCGCCAGCATCACTCGATTATCTCGACCGGAACGGGAATGAAACACAGCGCCCCGAGGACGAAGGTCACGATCCCGAGGGCGATCCGCCCCCTGCCGAGTTCGGTGTCGTCGACCGGGTTCGCCGGTCCGGCCGCTGCGAGCAGTATCGCGAAGACCCCCCAGATGGCCCACACCGAGACCGAGGTCCCGGCGTAGCCGCCGACGTAGTAGAGATACGCGGCGAAAGAGAACAGGACGGCGGGGACGAGGGCGGCGACCGTCTCCTGGAGACTCCCGACCATCGCCCGGAGGACGTGGCCACCGTCGAGTTGGCCGACCGGGATGAGGTTGAGGAAGGTGATGAACATCCCGACCCAGCCGCCGACGACGACGGGATTGATCGACGTCGTCGGATCGTCGCGGTACAGTGGCTGGTCGAACGCGGCCGCGAGCAACTCGAGCATGGGCGGGTAACCAAGCCGGATCTCGACGGCGTCGGGGTCGTTTGCGACCGACTGTGGGGCGGTCACTGGCTCCAGGTGGAGTCCGACGATCGTCACGGCGACGGTTGCGACCAGCCCTGCGATCGGGCCGGCCACGCCGATGTCGAAGAGGGCCTTGCGATCCGGCATCCGCCCTTTCATCTTGATCACCGCCCCCATCGTCCCGATCAGTGTCGGCACCGGCAGGAAATAGGGGAGTGAAGCCTGGACGCGGTGGTAGCGGCTCATCACGTAGTGTCCCATCTCGTGGACGCCGAGGACCACGAGTATGGCGGCGGCGAACGGCCAGGCCTCGAGTGTCGCACCGACGGGATCGCCGAACGGATCGACGTAGTACCACTGAGTGCCGACGAAAAGCGTCGAGAGCACCGTCGCGAGAAACAGGACGACGTTCGTCCACGGGATCCCGTCGATCCCGAGTTCCGCGGGTTCGGCGACCAGGACGTACCCACCCCGTCTCGTCGTCCCGCCGTTTCCGACCCGTTCGGGTGACAGTTCCCCGTCGTGAACCGTGATCGGGCCGTCCCGGGTCGACTCGTCGACACGGCGGCGCTCGAGGTGGAGTTCGTACCCCGCCTCGTGGAACGCGGGCCAGAGTTCGGAGAGCAACGGCTCCGGTGGAACCCGCGGGGCCCCGTAGTACCGCAACGTCCCGTCGGCTACCTCCCGGTCCGTGACGGCGAACACCGCTTCGATCGTCTCGAGTGGAGGGCCCGGGTTCGTTCGATCGCCGTCGTCCATCGTCTTCGCTTATACGTGGCCGGACATAAATCGACTGCAGTCGGAAAGCGCGGTGACTGTCGTTCAGTGGAAAGCAGCCGGGTCACGGCGAGCCGGGGGTGCCCGTCGCGCCGGCACGAGAGGTGGGGACCGTGGCCGTCGATGCCGACAGCTACTACGCGGGACAGACACGCCAGGTCGTCGCGCCCGTGTACGACCACTTCTCGACCTCGAGATCGGTCGCCGATTCCGAGAGTTTTACCATCAACGCGCCGATTTCCTTCGGGGAGAGTCCGACGTCGTCCGCGATGAACTTGCCTTTGAAGTACAGCTCGCCGTCTTTGGCACGCTCACGAAGGTACTCTTTGAGGCGTCGTTCCTTGCTGTCGGTGGAGGGGGATGCTGTCGTGCTCATCGGTATTCCACACTACCCACCGGGGATGAATATAAACGGGTGATGGTTAGTCACGTTTCGGATACGTTTAGGGAATTGCGCGAGTAAGAACCTTTTACTCTCGTTCATTTTACCTTTTATTACCGGACGAGAGCTAACGAGACGTTTTAGAACTAGATCTGATCCAGTATCTAGGATACCAGTGTGAAACGAGTTGAAACGTACCGACCCCCTCGTCGATCGGTCAGGTTCGCTCGTGGACCCAGAACTCGTCGTCGACGGTCACCTCCTTTTTGAAAAGCGGCACCTCGTCTTTCAGCCGGTTTATCCCGTCCTCGACCGTCCGGAACGCCTCCCCGCGGTGGCCGGCCAGCACGACGACGAAGACGATGTCCTCGCCGTCACGGACGACGCCCGTCCGGTGGAAGAGTTCGACCTCGTGGACTCCCTCACGGGCCTCGAGGTCCGCCTCGAGGGACGCCAGCCGCTCGTCGGCGACCCCCTCGTACTTCTCGAACTCGAGGTACTCCGTCCGGTCGTCGTCCTCGCCGTCTCTCGCCCGGACCCGGCCGGTAAAGGTCGCGATAGCCCCCGCACGGTCGGCGTCGGGTGACCGCTTTACCCGGTCGACGAGGCTCTCGAGGGTTCGGTGGGGTTCGGCGGCCTCGAGGTCGGCGAGGAGTTCCTCGAGGTCGAGGTCGGCGGGGCCGGAAACCGTCGCGATCGCCGATTCCGGGGGCTCTTCGGGCTCTCCGACCACGACGGTCGGATGCCGGAGGGAGTCGACCCCGACGACAACGGCGTAGGCACAGTCCGATGCGAGGTCGTCTACGGCGTCCCCGACGCTCATGCCGGTTCCAGTGGCGATCCAGTCGCCGTCGGCCCCGAGGTCGTAGGTGACGTCACCGCCGGGGGTGGGCACACGCTCGAGTCCCGCCGTCCCGTCGGCGATCGTCGCGTCGTACCGGACGACGCCGACCCGTCCCTCCCGGGCGAGTCGATCGACGATCCGGTCGACGGTGGCCTCGAGTTCGTTGCCGGCCGTTCCGTGTTCACAGACTCCGAGTACGTGCATACCTACACTGTGTGTGTGTCGGGATTTGTAGCTATCGCACCGGAAACCGGTCGTCGACCGGACCGGGCGGTTTGGGACGCTTGGCAACTCTTAAATCCGATACCCGGTTACACCGCGATAAGATGAAAGTGGTCGTTTCTATCGGCGGGAGCGTACTCGTGCCCGAACCCGGCTCCGACCGGGTGGCCGCACACGCTGGCGTCGTCGAGGACCTCGTCGAGGACGGGTGTCGGGTCGGGGCCGTCGTCGGAGGCGGCGGCGTCGCCCGCGAGTACATCGGCGCTGCTCGTGACCTGGGCGCAAACGAGATCGAACTCGATCAGCTGGGGATCGACGTCACCCGGCTCAACGCCCGACTGTTGATCGCCGCGCTTTCGGAGGGGACGGTGACGGCACCGGCCCGGGATTACGAGCAAGCCGGCGAGGCCCTGCGACAGGGTAGCGTCTGTGTCATGGGCGGGGTCGCTCCCGCCCAGACGACCGACGCCGTCGGGGCCGCCCTCGCCGAGTACGTCGACGCCGACTTGCTCGTCTACGCGACGAGCGTCCCCGGCGTCTACGACGACGACCCCAACGAGAACCCCGAGGCGACCCGCTTTTCGGAGCTCTCTGCGGCCGAACTCGTCGACGTCATCGCCGACCTCGAGATGGCCGCCGGCTCCTCTGCTCCGGTCGACCTGCTCGCGGCGAAAATCATCCAGCGTTCTGGAATGCGGACGATCGTCCTCGATGGCACCGACCCCGAACGGATCGCGCGGGCGGTCCTGTACGGCGAACACCACGGCACCGACGTCATCCCGGAGGGCGTCGGCGAGGAACCGACCTACTGGGCCGAAGATGAGCGGTGAGGGCGACGACGGGGACGACGCCCGGAGTCCCTACACGCTTCAACGCGAGGACGGGGACGACCACCACGCGTTTTGGGCCGACGGGGTTGCCGACCGCGTAGAAGCCCGGGAGCCCGAAGAACCCATCGTCATCAAAGGCGGCATCTCACCTTCGGGCGTCCCCCACCTGGGCAACGTAAACGAGATCATGCGTGGGTACTACGTCGCCGAAGTCCTCCGCGAGCGTGGCCACGAAGTCCGGCAGGTCTTCACGACCGACGACCGGGACCCCCTGCGAAAGCTCCCCCGGACGCTGTGTGACTTAGAGGGCGAACTCGTCGATTTAGGCGACGTCAACGCGGGTGCCCTCGGGCGGAACCTCGGTGTGCCCTACACGGACATCCCCGATCCCTTCGGCTGTTGTGACTCCTACGGCGACCACTTCTCGAACATCATCGCCGACAGCGCCGAGGCCGTCGACGTCCCCATCGAACTCGTCTCGAACACCGATCTCTACGAGGACGGCGAGTTCGAGGAGTTCACCCGATTCGTCCTCGAGAACCGGGACACCGCCCGCGAGGTCCTCGCACAGTACCAGGACAAAGTCGACGAGGAGTACGTTCCCTTCAACCCGATCTGTGCGGAGTGTGGGAAGGTCACGGAGACGGTCACGGCCGTCGACCTCGAGAGCGAGGCCCACGGCGCCTCGGACAGTCGAGCGGAGGGAGACGCGACCCGTGAGACGGTCGGGACCGTCGACTATCGCTGTACGGATATGGACGCCGGCGATCGGACGATCAGTGGCTGCGGTCACGAGGGAACCGCGACGTTCCGCGAGGGGAAACTCCCCTGGCGTTTCGAGTGGCCCGCCCAGTGGGACGTTTTGGGTGTCGACTTCGAACCGTTCGGCAAGGACCACGCCGAGGGCTCCTGGCCGAGCGGACAGGACGTCGCCGAAAACGTCTTCGGGATCGAACCGCCGGTGCCGATGGTCTACGAGTGGTTTACCTTAGACGGCGAACCGTTCTCCTCTTCTATGGGCAACGTCATCCTCGTCTCGGACGTCCTCGAGTTACTCGAGCCCGAAGTCCTGCGATACTTCTTCGCGAAAGACCCCTCGAAGGCGCGGGATTTCAGCATCGAACGGCTCGACCAACTGGTCGACGAGTTCGACCGTTTCGAGGCGATCTACTTCGGCGAGGTCGAGGCGAGCGCGGACGACGTCGAGTTTGCAGAGCGCGTCTACCCACTCGTAGTGGACGAACCCCGCGAAGAGCGTATCCGTCTGCCCTACACCTTCGCGGCCGTCCTGGGGATGACCGACGACCCCGACGTTCGCGAGGAGATCGCCCGCAAGGAAGGGCACGTTTCCGAGGACGCCCCCGAGTGGGCCGTCGAGGCCGCCCTGGCGCGGGTCGAACGCGCACGGAACTGGGCCCGGCGGACGGGCAACGAGTTCGACTACGAACTCAAACGTAGCGCGATCCCCGACCACGAGTTCGGTTCGGCCACCGAGGACGCCCTCGAGGAGCTCGCGGCTTTCGCCGAGACTGGCCCCGGCCCGGAGGAACTTCAGGGTGAGATCTACGAGACGGCAAAGCGCCACGGCGTCCCCGTCGGTGAGTTCTTTCAGGCGGGCTACCGGCTCTTTTTCGACGACACACAGGGGCCAAAGCTAGGGCCGTTCCTCGAGAAACTCGACGACGAGTTCGTCGTGGCCCGCCTGCGCCGGGAACGGTAGGCCATACAAAAGCCCTTTGAGAACTGACCCCGGAACCTAGAGCGATGGATTACGGTACGTCCCCGCCTCTTGCCCCTGCGTTTATCGATCTCTTCGGCTCGAGTCTACTCACGTGGGTGTTGATCGGGATCGCCGTCTACTGGCTCGCGGTCGCGACCCTCCGCAATCGCGACCTGTTACCCGACTACGTCGGGACCCAGGGGCCGATCGTGACGATCCGCACGAAACGCGGTCGGGAGTTCCTCGATCGACTGGCCACGCCAAAGCGGTTCTGGCGAGCGTGGGCGAACCTCGGCGTCGGGATCGCACTCGTCGTGATGGTCGCGATGTTCGTCTTCCTGTTGCTCGCGGCGTTCGGCGCGCTCCAGACGACCGAGACGACAGACGTTCAACAGCCCCAAAACGTCCTCGTGATTCCCGGTGTCAACGACTTCCTGCCGCTGTCTGCGACGCCCGGGATCGTCTTTGGCTTGCTCGTCGGCCTGGTCGTCCACGAGGGTGGCCACGGCCTGCTCTGTCGGGTCGAGGACATCGACATCGAGTCGATGGGCGTCGCGATGTTCGCGATCCTCCCGATCGGGGCGTTCGTCGAACCCGACTACGAAGACCAGCGTGAGGCCGACCGCGGCGGCCAGACCCGGATGTTCGCCGCCGGCGTCACGTTCAATTTCGTCGTCACGGTACTCGCGTTCGCCTTGCTCTTTGGACCCGTAGCCGGCGCAGTCACCGTCGCGCCGGGTGCGGCCATCGGTGGCGTCGCCCCGGATTCCTCCGCGGAAGACGCCGGCATCGAACCGAACGATCGGATCACCGCGATCGACGGTACGCCGCTCGAGACGGGTGACGACCTCGAGGGCGTTCTCGCGGCGACCGAAGACGACGAGGTGAGCGTCGAACTCAACGACGGCGACCGCGAGACCACAGTCGAGCGGTCGTTGCTCGCGACCGCCGCGGTCGATAACGGGCCCGCGAGCATCGAAGCCGGTGAGACGATCCGGGAGGTCGACGGGGAACCGGTCGCGACCCGGGCCGCACTGATCGACGCCGTCGGTGACTCGGCGGTCGTCACACTCACCGTCGAACGCGACGACGGCGAACTCGAAGAGCGCGAGACGCCGATCGGCGCCTTTGCCGTCGTCGCCCCCGACGGGCCGCTTGCGGAGGCCGGCGCGCCGGTCGAGGAGGGGATCACGATCACGCAGTTCGACGGTGAACGGATCCACGACTTCGCGGCGCTCGAAGAGCGACTCGACGAGGCCAGTCCGGACGAGGCGGTTCCGGTCGTCGGCTACGTCGACGGCGACCCCGTCGAGTACGAAGTCATCCTTGACGAACAGCCACAGGGCGGTGTGTTCTTGGGTATCTACGGATCAGACGGCATCTCCGGGGTAGAGATGAGCGACATCGGCGTCGAGTTGTACCCGGCAGACGAGTATCTGGTCGCACTCGGCGGCGACGGTGGTGAGAGCCCGATTCCGGCGTTGACGGACTCGTTCCTCGGGAAGATGCTCGTCGTGTTGTTCCTGCCGATCGCCGGCGTCCTCGGTGTCCTCCCGTACAACTTCGCGGGCTTTACCGGTGGGATCGAGAACTTCTATGAGGTGCAGGGCTCACTCGCCGCCCTCGGCGACGGCACGGTCTTTATGCTCGCGAACCTGCTCTTTTGGACCGGCTGGATCAACGTCCAGCTGGGCTTTTTCAACTGTATCCCCGCGTTCCCCCTCGACGGCGGGCACATCCTCCGGACCTCGACCGAGGCCGTCCTCTCGAGGCTCCCCGTCGACGCCACCCGCAGTATGGTCCGGGCCGTGACCACCTCGGTCGGACTCGCCATGCTCGTGAGCTTCATGTTGCTCGTGTTCGGTCCGACCCTGCTCGCGGGCTGATGCTGTCGGGCGAAAACCCGCGAGGATTTTCGCCGCCAGTAGTTGAATCGTGATCGATGTGTCCGGACCGCTCGTCACCGGACTGTCGTCCGGTTCCTCGCGGCTCGCTTTTCTCAGTAACCGTTCTCGAGTCGGGAACTCGCTTCCTCGAGGTCCGCCGGCCCGTTGACGTTGACTCGCCACCCCTCGAGGCCGACGGTCTCGACGACGCCACCCGCCTCGAGGAGTCGATCGATCGCGTCCGCGAGTTCGTACTCCCCGCGATCGGAGGGGGAGATCGCCAGACAGTGCTCGAAGATCCCCTCGGGGAGCGCGTAGACCCCCGTCGTGACGAGCGTCGACGGCGGGTCGGCCGGTTTCTCCGTGATGGCGGTCACGCGACCCGCATCGTCGACCTCGAGGACGCCGGTCGTGGCCGCGACCTCGAGGCTTGCCTCCTCGAGGAGCAATGTGGCGTCGACGTCGGGACGGCGCTGGGTCTCGAGGACGACCTCGAGGTCGGTGCCGAGGACGTTGTCGCCGTTGACGACGAGGAAGTCGCCGTCGACTGCGTCTTCGGCCCGGGCGATCGCGTGGGCCAGTCCCTTCCGTTCGTGCTGGCGGACGTACCTGATCGGCGTCCCCCGGTAGGCGTCGCCGTAGTGGTCGACGATCTGTTCGCCGAGGTAGCCCACAACGACGACGATCCCCTCGATCCCGACCTCACACAGTCGGTCGAAACAGCGCGAAAGGATCGGCTTCCCGGCGACCTCGAGCAGCCCCTTGGGCGTGGACGCGGTCAGTGGACGGAGCCGGGTCCCCTCGCCTGCGGCGGGTACGACGGCGTTCATGCTTTCGTATATCGTCGTAGCTCCACATCAAGCCGGTGGCCGGGGAACTCCGTCGAGTCGCTACGGCCGCATGCCGACAACAGGCCTTTCTTGGTGGTCCCCTCCTAACTTCCGGTATGGAACGACGACAACCGCCACAGACCGAAGAAGGCTGGTACGTGCTACACGACTTTCGCACGATCGACTGGGACGCCTGGCGGGAGGCCCCCGACCGGCGACGAGACCGGGCCACAGCGGAGGGCATCGAGCATCTCACTGCCTGTGAACGCGTCGACGACGCCGACGAAGGCAGTTCGGCGGTGTTCTCTATGCTCGGCCACGAGGCCGACCTCCTGATCGTCCACGTCCGCCCGACGATGGAACACCTAGAGCTCCTCGAGCGCCAGTTCGAGGGGACGGCCTTCGCCGAGTTCACCGAGCGAAGCGATTCGTACGTCTCGGTGACGGAAGTCTCGGGCTACGTCTCGAGTGCCTACTTCGAGGACGAGGAGGTCGATCCCGGCATCGAGCGGTACATCGAGATGCGTCTCCACCCGGAGATCCCCGACGCCGAGTACGTCAACTTCTACCCGATGGACAAACGCCGCGGGGAACGGGACAACTGGTATGACCTCCCGTTCGACGAGCGTGCCGAGCACCTCGAGGACCACGGCGAGATCGGCAAAGCCTACGCCGGGAAGGTCACCCAGGTCATCTCGAGTTCCATCGGCTTCGAGGACCACGAGTGGGGCGTCACCCTCTTCGCGAACGATCCGACGGACATCAAGGACCTGCTCTACGAGATGCGTTTTGACCCCTCGACCTCACGGTACGCCGAGTTCGGGCGCTTCTACGTCGGCCGTCGGTTCGCCCCGGAGAACCTCGAGGCGTACATGGCCGGCGAACGGGTCTCACAGGACGTCGATGGGGGAGACGGCCATCCGGGCGGAGACTCGGGGAGTCACCCAGGCGAGGCTGGCGGCCCACCCCACGACGACTCCGACGACGGCGAGGCGGTCCGGGACACCCTCGAGGAAGAGGGCGTCTACGCGGGCAAGCCCCACGGCGAGGACGTCCACGCTGTCGTCCTCTACTCGGAAGCCGACCCCGACGAACTGTTCGAGGAGGTCGATGGGCTCCGGACGAACTTCGACCACTACGACACCCACGTGAAGACGGCGGTCTACGAGGCACAGACGGGCGACGAAGACGCCGAGGCGGCGGTCGTCAGCCTCTGGGAGACAGAACGCGCCGCCGACACCGCCGCGGGT
>LKNC01000091.1 GCA_001564255.1 Natrialbaceae archaeon Tc-Br11_E2g1 | reverse complement strand
CGTTTGTCCTCGATCCAGCCGGTGAAGGTGACGTTTTCCGGCGGGTCGCCCGTCCACTTCCTGACTTCCTCACTCGCCAGTAGTCCCCTGTCGTAGGGACCAAACCAGACGAACTCGTGGTCGCTCTTCCGGGCGAGCCGACAGAACGTCGACAGCCCCTTGCGTTCGAAGACGTTGCCCAGTGTGAAGACGACGGGTCCCTCGAGGTCGTACCGTTCCCTGTAGGGGTCGCGAAAGCGGTCGTCGCCGGCGAGTGAGTCGAGATCGACGCCGTTGGTGATCGTCTCGACCGGCGCGTCGACCGGATAGGTCTCGAGGACTCGACGGGTGTACTCACTCGGCGCACAGACGAGATCCGCCTGGGAGTAAAACCACCGGAGATATCGCCCGAGCGGGCCGGCCGCGATCGTCGAGCCACGGAAGCTGTCGGCGAAGTCCTCGCGGGTGACGTGAGCGTGGAGTATCACGGGCCGCCCCCTCGCTTTCGCGTGGCGGGCGAGTGCCAGCGAACCCGGACCGATCCCGTTGCAGTGAGCGAGGTCGTAGTCGGGGAGGACACCCCGCCCGCGGGCGAGACGGGCCGGGAACGTTCGGGGGTTCCACGGCTCGGTCACGACGTCGACGCCGTCGACGTCCTCCAGTGCCGCCCGTTGGTGGTCCGTCGAGGTACCGATCCCGCTTCGCTCGAGGGCCGACTCGACCTCGAGGTAGTGACAGACGCGCACGGTGGGACCTCAAACGGCCCCGGAATAACGGTACCGAAACGCCGCCGGGGAACGCAACACCGATGGGGTTCACGCCGAAAGTGATCGTCGATGGCCATTGCCGAGGAACGGATCGAGCGATTACACGACCTCGCTCGAGCTGCCGCCACCGCGGGCGAGGACGACCGGGCAAGGGAGTACGTCCGGCTGGCTCGCCGGATCGCCGAGCGAAACCGCCTTTCTTTACCACTCGAGTTCAAGCGCTTTAGCTGTGACAGCTGTGATCGGTACCTCCGCCCCGGGAAGAACGCCCGCGTTCGCACCCGGGAGGGCCACGTCGTCGTGACCTGTGACTGTGGGCACCAGGCGCGCTATCCCTACGAGAGGTCGTGACTCCCCTCGCCCCGTCGACTCTCACGTCGGGAGATTCGGGTGGGGGTTATTCATCCCCGGCGTGGTAGCCCCCTCGAGATGTACGACACGATCCTCGTCCCAGTCGACGGTAGTCCGGGTGCGAAAGGCGCGATCGCGAACGCACTCGCCTTCGCCCGCGAGACCGACGCGACCGTCCACGCGCTCTCGGTGGTCGAGACCCTCGCCGACCTCGAGGAGTTCGACCCGGACCAGCGGATGGCGGTCCGGCGTGCCTCCGAAACCCGCGCCGAGGGGGCGACCGGCGAGGTCGCCACCGCAGCCCAAGAGGTCGACCTCGAGGTCGTCGAGGCGGTTCGGGAGGGACGACCCACCCGGACGATCCTCGAATACGCCGACGAGATCGGGGCGGACCTGATCGCGATGGGGACCCGCGGGCTGACCGCCGCCCAGTCGATCCGACTCGGCAGCACGACCGAACGGGTGATCGCACGCGCCGAGGTGCCGGTGCTGTCGGTTCGTCTCTCGGACCCGGCGGCCCCACCCGCCGTCGCGGACGTCTCGATCGATCGGGTTCTGGTCCCGACCGACGGCAGCGGTGTGGCAGAACGCGCCGCCGATCGGGCCCTCGAGTTCGCCGAGAGCGTCGGCGCGACGGTTCACGTCGTCTACGCCCTCGACCGGGCGATCTACGACCTAGAGGACGCCCCGAAGAGCATCATCGGTATGCTCCGGGAGGGTGGGCAAAGCGCCATCGAGGACGTCGCCCTCGAGGCCGAAGACAGGGGGCTGTCGGTGACCCGGGATCTCCTTCGCGGGGTCCCCGAGATGGAGATCCTCGAGTACGCCGAGGGCGTCGACGCGGACCTGATCGCGATGGGGACCCGCGGCCGTGGCGGCGGTTCGGACCGTGGACTCGGGAGTACGACGAGTCGGGTCGTCCGGCGGTCCGAGCGGCCGGTGTTGACGACGAAGTGAGAAACCCGTTCAGGCGGTCAGTACCGGCGTGTCGGCCGTCCGAACGACGCGTTCGGCGACGCTTCCGATCTTCGCTTCCCGCCTGTGACTCTGGCCCTGATAGCCGATGACGATCAGATCGGCATCGATCTTTTCACAACAACGCTGGATCTCCTCCCACGGGCGACCGTGACACATCGACCACTCGAAGTCGATGCCGAGGGTGTCCGCCCGTTCTCTCTGGTCCTCGAGCATCGACTGCCCGCGTTCCTCGAGTTTGTTGAGGACGATAGCGGAACTCGAGAGGGCGGGTTCGCCGTAGCGGTGGGTCTCGACGCAGTACATCGCGTGGATCGTCGCGTCGTAACGGTCTGCGAGGGTCATCGCGTGTTCGACTGCACGGTTCGCCGGGTCGCTGCCGTCGGTGGGAACGAGAATGGTGTCGTACATGATTAGGCGGTGATCACGGGGCGGTTGGCGTACCTGACGACGCGCTCGGCGACGCTGCCGATCTGGCCGCCGCCGGCCCCGCCGAGTCCCCGGTTACCGAGGACGAGGAGGTCGGCGTCGACCTCCTCGGCGTAGGCGTCGATCTCCGAACTCGGCCTGCCACGTCTGACCTCGGTCGTCACGTCGACGTCCGCCCGGAGTTCGAGATCATCGAGTGCCTCCCGGCCCTGTTCTGTAATGTCCGCGAGGACCGTCTGCGAGTCCTCGACCACACTCGAGCCGTACCGTCGGGTGTCGACGACGTACAGCGCGTGGAGGTCGGCGTCGAACCTCGAGGCGATATCCAGTGCGTGTTCTGTCGCCCGGTTCGCGGGCTCGGAGCCGTCCGTCGAGACGAGAACGGTGTCGTACATCGTTCGCTCGCCCTACCACGAATGCCCGCATATAACTTGCAGGCCATCTCAGAGGACGACAACGTACCGCTGGGTGACCGGTTATAAACGTACCAGTACATTTTTGCATATAGTACTACAATCAGTACATGCAGCATGAGCCAGGCAAAGGTCCAGGCCGACGGTCGAGGGGTAGAAATCGATCGACAGACGAGCCAGGAGTGCAGTCGGGAAGTTATCGAGCGTGCTATTTCGGTTCCCACTGGAGACGACAAACTAATAGAAGTAAGGGTTCGCGATGAGAACACGGATTTCACCCAACAGGTCGCTGAAGGACAGTTTCTAAATGTGATCGAACCAGTCTTTACTGACCGTATGGGCACGGACACCACTGCTGATACACAGCCGCCAGCTCTGCCTTCGGACTTCTTTTCTCAGTTAACAGATGCACAGGAAGCACTACTAACGGTGCTCGCTGACGATGGAGGGATGCTACTCGATTCCGAGATCCGACGGAGAATTCGCGAGGACCACGGGGTTTCGATCAAAGACAGCGGGACTGCCACGGGCGGGATTATTTCGGGGTTCAGTCGATACTTCAGCAAAGAACTCAAAGACGGTCTTTTCGTCGTCGAATCGACTGACGAAGGTATCTACTCCCGCAAGCTCGCAGACACGTACAGAGACGAAATCACAGACCGTTTGGGCACGGAAGACCGTGATCAACGCACCACGAACGGAGAGCGGTAATCGGTTGTGAACGGATTTCTGACACACTGTACCTGATAGGGGGTCGACTCCGGGGTCGGAGCCCTCGAGTCGACAGAACGGTTCCGGCCGTCGGTCTACCCGTCGGGTTGGGTGACCAGGACGGAACACTCCGCCTGGCGGATCACCCTCTCGGTGACGCTGCCGATCAGGAACCGATCGAGGCCGCGCCGGCCGTGTGTTCCCATGACGATCACGTCGACGTCCTCCTCGGCGGCGTACTCGAGGATCCGCTTGTCGGGATCGCCCTGTTCGATCGCAGTGACCGTCTCGACGCCGTCGGGAGCACCCTCGGTTACCTCCGCGGTCAGTCGCTGCCCTTCGTTTCGGAGCCCCTCGACGGCCGGTTCCACGGGGAGACCGAGCGGCGTGTTCTCGCTAACGCTGATCACGAACAGACTGTGGAGAGTCGCATCGAACCGGTCGGCGATCTCGTACGCCTGTTCGGCGGCGTTGGCTGCCGGGGCGCTCCCGTCCGTCGGAACGAGCACGTTCTCGTACATGAGCGGGCCTTCGAACTACAGGATCATTATTCCACCTCTCGACGCGGGTCGCGGTCCGACCGTCGTCGTGATTCGAGCGGTCGTCCCTGCTCGAGCGCGTACTCGAGGCGAAGAGCCGAGTCGCGTCTCGAGTGCGTCCCCGGCCGCCTACACGTGTTCTTCGAGGAACGCGACGATTTCCGAATACGCCTCCTTTCGGTTCTCGAGTTTCGAGAGGCCGTGGCCCTCGTCCTCGAAGATCAGTTTGCCGACGGGGACGCCCTGCTCGCTCGCCTTCTCGGCGATCTGTTCGGCCTCGCCGACCGGCACGCGGGGGTCGTTCGCGCCGTGGAGGACGAACAGCGGGGCGTCGATTTTCCCGACGTTGTTGATCGGCGAGATCGACTCGAGGAATTCCCGATCGTCCTCTAGGCTGCCGTACTCGGCTTCCCGTAACTCGCGTCGCCAGTTGCCGGTGTTCTCGAGGAAGGTGACGAAGTTGGCGATGCCGACGACGTCGATGCCGGCGGCCCACAGGTCCGGGTACTCGGTCATCGCCGCCAGAACCATGAAGCCGCCGTAGGAGCCGCCCTTGGCGACGACCCCGTCGGGATCGATCGCGGGGTGGTCGGCGAGCCACTCGACGCAGGCCTCGATGTCGGCGACCGAATCCATCCGCTTTTCGACGTCGTCCAGACTCGCGTACTCGGCCCCGTAGCCCGCAGAGCCACGGACGTTGGGCTCGAAGTAGGCGTAGCCGTGGTTCAGGAAGTACTGTTTGACACTGGAAAAGGAGGGGCGGCGTTGACTCTCGGGGCCACCGTGGATGTCGACGACGACGGGGACCTCCTCGCCGTTCTCGGCGTCGTCAGCCGCCTCGGGCAGGGTGAGAAAGCCCGGGACCTCGAGGCCGTCGAAGCTCTCGACGTGAACCAGTTCGGACTCCCGGAACGTCTCCGTCGGGATGCCCGCCGTCGGCGCGAGCGTCCACTGGTCGGCCTCGCCGGTCTCGAGGTCGACGACGAAGACGTTCGTGTTCACCGCATCACCCGTGGTCGAGCAGGCGACGTACTCGGCGTCGGGGCCGAAGCTCACGCCGCCGGAGACCCCACCCGGGAGGTCGGGCTCGGGGAACGTCTCGAACGCGGTCGGATCGTCGCCGGCGAACTCCCCGGCCGTGAGTTCGGTGTACCCCTCGACGTTCCGGGAGTAGACGAACCGCCCCGTCTCGTCGTCTAACGCGATGCCGTCGACGTTCCACCGTCCGTCGGACTTCGGAGAGGCCCGACGACGTCGAGAATCGTCCGATTCGCGACCGTCCCCATCCACGACCGTTTCTAACTCGAGGGTCTCGAGGTCGAGATACGCCAGGTAGAGGGTGTCCGCACCGTCGTCGGTCACGAGGTAGATCCCCTCGCCGTCGGGGCTCCAGCTTGCACTCTGGTACCGGACGTCGCCCTCGTGGGGTGTGAGGTGAGTCGACTCGCCGCTCTCGACCTCGAGGACGGACAGGTCCTGGTCGAAGTTCGAGTACGCCTGTGAGACGAGCATCCGGGAGTCGTCGGGGCTCCATCCCGCGGGGGTGAGCCAGCCGTCGCCCTCGTAGAGCAGTTCGGCGTCGTCACCGACGGCGTCCCGATCCT
Source organism: Natrialbaceae archaeon Tc-Br11_E2g1 (assembly GCA_001564255.1). Classification (GTDB taxonomy): domain Archaea; phylum Halobacteriota; class Halobacteria; order Halobacteriales; family Natrialbaceae; genus Tc-Br11-E2g1. The sequence goes on along the minus strand of LKNC01000091.1, from coordinate 3,509 downwards.
GGGCGTAGACGTCGAAGACCGATTCGTCGCGGCGATTCGAGCTAAAGGCAAAGCGCTCGCCGTCGTGGCTCCACCCACCCCATCTGTGCTTGGCGTCGGGCGTCGCCGTGAGGTTCGTGATCGCCCCGGTCTCGGCCTCGAGGCGGAACAGCTGGGCGCGTTCGTTCCCGCCCTCGTCCATCCCGAAGATCAGTTCCGGGCGTTCGGGCGACCAGGAGGCGAACGTGACCCGCTCGTCGTAGAAGGTGCGCTGTTCGGGCCACTCGCGGGCACCCTCGAGGGTCCAGACCTGGGGGACGCCGGTGGTGTTCATCAAAAACGAGAGTCGGTCGCCGTCGGGACCGAACGAGGCCCCGTAGGCGCTTCGGATGTTGAGATAGCGATCGATGTCGTAGGTGGTCATGACGGAGAGTCGTATCGGGGAGCTAAACCGTTTGCTCTGCCGAACGGCTCGTGTGGCTCACGGTGTGGGCCGTCGTGGACACCTCGAGACGATCTCCCCGGGGTCGGTAGAACCACTGGCGACGCTCATAGCACTCGCAGTCTGTACCCCTCGAGGGCACTCTCATCGGTAACCCGCCCGGCCTCGACTGCGACGTCGAGCAGTTCGGCAACGAACTCTTTGGGTACCTCGACGCCGATGAAGTCGGTTCCGTCACGCGCGGTCGTCAGCCGCGCCATCGTTCGGTTGGTGCCGTCGTCGTTGTAGATGCTCCCGACGCGGTCGTCGTTTCGCAGGAAGCGGAGAGTGACGTCGGTCGGCTCGATCGACTCGAAGTTCACCTCGAACACCCGGTCGTCGTCCTCGATCCGTGCGAGCAAGAGGTCGTCTCTCTCGGTAACGATCGTCTCCATACCCCCGATGAGGGGCCAGAGCCTATAATACGCTGCCGTGCAGTCGTCGGCAGGCTCTCCCGGTTGGTTCCACGGCTGAAACGGCGTCTCCGGACGTCGAGAGCACCGACGCGCGACTACGGCCCGTTTTCGGGTTCGGTGCCGACGATTTCGGCGTAGGACGCCGCGATCGGGTATCGCCACCCACTGTCGAAGGCCTTCGTCGTGACACGGAGCGCCGGCGGCGTCTGCTTCCGTTTGAACTCCGATCGCGCGAGACGGCGGACGACCGTCTCGACTTGCTCCCGCGTTGTATCGGTCTCACTGACGATTCGCTCTACGGACTGTTTGTCGCCGACGTATCGCTTGACCACGGCGTCTACGACCTCGTATGGGGGAATGTCGTCTCGGTCAGTCTGGCCCTCGCTCAGTTCGGCGGTCGGTGCTTTCTCCAACACGGAGGCTGGGATCGGAGCCGAATCGATCCACGACGGCGGATCCGCGTTGAACGCCTCCGCGAGCGCGTACACGCGGCGTTTGGTACAGTCCCCAAGTGGGGCGATCGCACCGACTGCGTCGCCGTACAGCGTACAGTAGCCGACCGCCGCTTCGCTTTTGTTGTCCGGCGTCAAGACGAGCGCACCGATATCGTTGGCGACGCCCATCAGTACCAGACCCCGGACTCGAGCCTGCACGTTCTCGCGGGTGACACCCCGCGTGCCATCGCTTCCGGTGAGTCTTTCGATCGACTCGGTTGCGGTCTGTGCGAGGTGTTCGATCCCCGCTTCGCCGAACCGTATCCCGACGTTGCGGGCGACGCGTCGTGCGTCCGCGCGGTTCTCATCGGCAGTGACGCTACCGGGGAGGGTGATGCCCTAGACGCGGTCCGGGCCGATAGCTTCGGCGGCGAGCACCGCCGTGACCGACGAGTCGATACCGCCCGACAAACCGACGACGACCTCCTCGAACCCGGTCTTGTGGAGGTAGTCCCGGATCCCGAGCTCGAGCATCCGCCGGAGCTGGGTCGTCTCGGACGGCACTGTGGACGGGACGGGCTCTCCCCCCGGTGAGCCGACCAAGACGTGGGGTGACCCGACGGGGGCGGAGGCGAGCAGGGAGCCGCTGGCCGAGAGGACGAACGACGTGCCATCGAAGAGAATGTCGTCGTTGCCGCCGACCTGATTGGCGAAGACCACCGGCGCGTCGATACGTTTGGCGTGGTTTGTGAACCGGGTCTCACGTGAAACTGGCTTGTTCACCCGGTACGGGCTCGCGGACAGATTGACGAGGAGGTCGACGCCCTCGTACGGTGTGATCGGGTCCACACCGTGGCGCGGTTGCCCCGTCACCTCGTGGTCGTACCAGGCGTCCTCACAGATCGTGATGCCGACCGTCGTCCCGTCCACCAGGACTGCTTTGGGCTTGTTTCCCCGCGAGAAGTATCGGCGCTCGTCGAACACGTCGTACGTCGGAAGGAGCCGCTTGTCGTATCGTGCGGCGGCCTCGCCGTCGACGAAGGCCGTCGCGCTGTTCGTCAGCGGCGGGCCGCTCCCCCGGGACGATGGGGCCGTGTGGCCGACGATGAGCGCCGGCCCGTTTTCGGTCACACGGCGAAGGTCGTCGAGGGCAGCCCGCTCGGCGTCGAGCACCTCCTGTCTGTGGAGGAGATCCCGGGGTGGGTACCCAACGATCGCGAGTTCCGGCGTAACGACCAGATCAGCGCCCGCGTCGGCAGCCTCGGAGTGGCCTTCGAGTATCCGGGCGACGTTGGCGGAAACGTCGCCAACGGTCGGATCGTGCTGGACGACGCCTACTGTGAGAGGGAGTGGCATAACGGTGGTTAGCGCTCCTAGACCGTAAACGTACAGATGATCCGCTGTCGGCGGTGTTCGGGGACGTCTCGTGACCGACCCGCGGGGAACACACCAGCTACCAGTCACAGCCGGAACGACCCCGGTTATCGACGTGGGGTGCAGTCTCGAGACGGTGGCAATTGTGATCTGTCGAACCGGTCTGGACCAACGGACGTACGTCTGCAACCTGCATAGACAGCGTCGTACGATGCTCTCAGGACGGACGTTTCTGCTCGTCGAGGTCGGGGAGTCCGTGGCTCGAGCCGACGGGGTAGTACAGTACGTGCTCGTGTTCGTGTTTGCGGCGTTCCCGTGGGTCGAGATTCTCGTCGTGATCCCCGTGGCGGTCGGCGTTGGGCTCAACCCGATCACTGCAGGAATCGTCGCCTTCCTCGGCAATGTCGGCTCCGTGTACGGTCTCCTCGCGTTCCATCGACGTATCGCCCGCTGGCGGGCACGTCGAAACCGGGCCGAACGGGAATCCGACAGCGGTGGAAAGCCCAAACACGCCCGGGCACGGTCCGTCTGGGATCGATACGGCCTTCCCGGGTTGGCGCTGGCCGCACCCGTACTCACGGGCGTCCACATCGCCGCGTTGCTTGCGATCGCCGCGGGTGGCACCACCAGAGCGGTCGCAGGGTTGTGTAACTGTTACGAAATTCAGTAAGATTTAGTAGTAGTTAGTACTGATTCAACGACCACTTTCAGTATGGTTGGCGAATATTTTTCTTCGTGGTGGTTGTAGTATGTTCTGTCACGATGACCGCGACCATCGGCCTACATGGACGCTCTGGGCGGTCAGCGTGGCGGCCAACAAATCCT
>LKNC01000090.1 GCA_001564255.1 Natrialbaceae archaeon Tc-Br11_E2g1 | reverse complement strand
GTCATAGCGCCTGCTGTCGCCGTGCCCGAGTCGAATGCGGATAGCAGCGATGGACGTGGCCCAGTCGTCCAACAGTGTACCCGTTTCTTACGGTGTACTACTGAAAGCTACTGAAAATTGGAACGGTAGTGATACTGTCGGTCAATCGGACCGCCACGTACTGTACTCGACCCGATCCCCTTCGACGGAGGCGATGCGGACTGCACGCGCCAGATGGCCGTTCCGGCGAACGTGATGTTCGGGCACGAGCGGGAGGGGGACGGGACGGAACCCGTCCGTCCGCATCGACCGGAAGCTCGTGTACCGACCCACGGTCCGTCCTCCACGGAAAACGCGCAGGGTTCCATCGTCACCACGGCTGTACCGATACTCGAAGGCCGTCGGGTCGGGGCCGGGACAGCACAGTTCGTCGACGGAGTCGAGAACGGCGACGGGTTCGCCACCGACGTCGAGACGCAGTTCGGGATCGTCCGACTCGGTCGCCGTCTCGGCCCACTCCATCCGTCCGTGGGACCCGACACACGCGAGGCTGTCGTCCGCGAGCCTGATGCGATCCTCGATGGGATAAAACTCCCGAGCGCCGTCGTTTCGGCCGGCGAGCAAGAACGGCCGCCCCAACACGTCCCGACTCTCCTCGTCTACCCACCGATCGGCGACGAGCACCGGAACTCGCCGCTCGTGGGCGGCGTTGGCGATCGCCGAGACGATCGTCATGGGTGACCCGTCGGCGAGGTGGACGAGGTGGACTGGCGCGTCGACGCCGGTCAGGTCCGTGGGACCGTCGACGGCCGTCGTCGCGGCCTCCCCCGGCTCGAGGGCGAACCCCCGACGCTCGAGGTCGCGTTCGACTGTCGCGATCCGACGTGAAACTGGGTGAACCATCACTTCGGGTACGGGCCCGCCGAAGATAAGACTCCCGCGCTGGTGGAGTCGCGGACTGCAGCCTCCAACCGCCCACCCGAGACCGACCCGGAGTCGGGACTCGAGGGCGGAGGACGCGAGGAAACTCCCTTCGTAGCTCTACCTTGTGACCAGAGGGACCTAAACGAAGTCACGACCGAAAAGCGCATCCGTGTGCGAGGCCGTCAGTCGTCCGCGCTAACCCGTGACCCCCCGATTTCGGGGCGTGTGACCTTGCGGTCGGTCGGTTCGCCCTCGATGTCGTAGGGGTACTCGCCGGTGACACAGCCCAGACAGAGGTCCTCGTGGTCGGTTTTCAGCGCCTCCGCGACGGCGTCAGTCGAGAGATAGGCGAGACTGTCGGCGGAAATCTCCTCGCGGATCTCCTCGGTCGAGTTGCCGGCGGCGATCAGTTCCTCACGGGAGGCCATGTCGATGCCCATGTAACAGGGGGCAACGATCGGCGGCGCACCGATGCGCATGTGGACCTCCTTTGCACCGCTGTCTCTGAGCAGGGAGACGAGCTGTCTCGAGGTCGTCCCGCGGACGATCGAGTCGTCGATGATGGTGACGGTCTTGCCCTCGACGGTCGATTTGATCGGGTTGAGCTTCAGGCGGACGGCGCGCTCGCGTTCGTCCTGTGTCGGCATAATGAACGTTCGGCCGACGTAGCGGTTTTTCATCAGGCCCTCGGCGAACTCGACGCCGTCGTCGCCCTCGGCGCGGGCCTGGCCGTCGGCAGTCGTCTCATCCGCGGCGTCGGCATAGCCCGACGCGAAGGCTCGTCCGGAGTCCGGAACCGGCATCACGACGTCGGTCTCGACGCCGCTTTCCTCCCACAGCTTTCGCCCGAGTCCTCGACGGACTTCGTAGACGAGTTCCTCGTCGATCACCGAGTCCGGGCGGGCGAAGTAGACGTGTTCGAAGAAACAGTGGGCGGTCCGCTCGCGCTCTATGAGTTGATAGGAGTCAAACCCCTGCCCGTCGTCGTGGAGGACGACGAGCTCGCCCGGCCGGACGTCCCGGACGAGTTCGCCGTCTAAGGTGTCGATCGCCGCCGATTCGGAGGCGATGACGTAGCCGTCCTCGAGTTTCCCGATACACAGCGGACGGTTCCCCTGTGGGTCCCGAACGCCGAGGATGGTGTCGTCGTGGCTGATCGTGAGCGAATAGGAGCCGTGGATCCGCTGCATCGTGTGTTTGACCGCCCGGACGAGATCCTCCTCGAGTAGGTTCCGTGCGAGGTCGTGGGCGATGACCTCGGTGTCGCCGTCGCTCGTGAAGGCGTGGCCTTTCCCGGCCAGATCGTCGCGGATCTCCTCGGCGTTGACGAGGTTCCCGTTGTGGGAGAGACCGAGCGAGCCGCTCTTGAACGAGACCGAAAACGGCTGGGCACACGAGGAGTCGACGCTGCCCGCCGTCGGGTAGCGGACGTGACCGATCCCCGCAGCGCCGGCCAGCCCCTCGAGGTCACTCGGGTCGAAGGCGTCGCCGACCAGCCCCATCTCGACGTGGCTGTGTTGCTGGAAGCCGTCGTGGGTGACGATTCCGGCCGACTCCTGGCCACGGTGTTGGAGCGCGTACAGTGCATAGTAAAGCGGTCGCGTCGCCTCCCGTCCGTCGAGTGAGACGCCGACCACGCCACACTTCTCGGTCATCCCAGTTCGCTGGGGATTCTCTCCCCGCCCGTGGGTCATGTGAGTCCGTAGGGGTGCCGGCGGATAAAAAAGCCCTTGTTTGTGCTCTCCGGAGCAGCTCTCGGACCCTGGAATATCCACGTTCGTGTATATGCATGTCGGCTGCACTCATGCACCATCCGGCCCGTCAGCGGCCCGTCGTCGTCCCTGTGGGTTCCGTCGAGGCAAAGCCGACCACGCGGGTCGGTCAGAACGGCAAGAACAGACGCAGGTTCCCCGCGTAAAGCTGTGGCGTCCGTCGTCGGGCACCCGAGAGGGCGTCCTGGAGGGCCCGTGAGGCGTCGGTCACGACGCCTTCGCCGTGGCCGACGAGCACGCGGTCGGGGGTGAACCCACCCAGTTGGGCGGTCGGGGGGACCGGCCGGAGCATCGGGTGGACGCCGAGGCGTTCCCGGCCCGCGAGGAAGTACTCGGCGGCACCGACCGACTCGGGGACGACGAGAGTCCGGCGGTCGGGATCGTAGAGGGCGACTTCCTGCCAGAACCGGCTGTCCTTGACGACGGCCGCCTCGAGGCCGGTGTCGGCGAGTTTCGGGCCGAAACGGACGGTCGGCGCGTCGATCTCCTCGGAGACCCCCTCGAAGAAGCCAGGGAGGTAAACCGGGACGTCGTGGCGGTTGGCCACGGCGGCCGCGTCGCGTTTGTGGCGATCGAGCATCACGACGACGCCAGCGACCTCGCCGAACTCCGCGAGTAAGTCGTCGAGTCCCTCGGCGTCGACGGGATCGAGCACCCACACCTCACCGTCGACCGCGAGGGCGTGACTCGCCCGCTGCATCCGTTCGTCGGGGTGGGCGATCCAGCCGACGCCGCCGTCGAAGCGGTCGATCTCCGAGAAGTCCGTCGCCCGCTCGTCGATTCGCATGGTCATACCCAAGACACGGTCGCCCGCGTCTTAAGACCGTGACAGGCGGCAAGGCGAGGTCGACCCCCAACGTGGGCGTGACAGTCGTCCCGAGTGAAACCGTCGGTACTTAGACACCGTGGGACGAACGACTCGCCCATGGCAACCGCAGCGGACGCCGACGAGGCCGACGCCGGGGACGGAGACGTCGACGGCGAGAAAGCGGCCTCGAGTCGGGACCGACGGGAGACAGAGACGACGGCACGGACCGAGGAGGACCGGTACACGCGAAAGAAAGTCGCCCTGATCACCGGCTGTTCGTCGGGGATCGGTCGGGAAACGGCACGGGCGTTCCTCGAGAAAGACTGGCTGGTGGTCGCGACCGCACCGGCCGGCGAGCGCCTCGACGACCTCGCCGAGGCCGGCTGTGAGACGATGGCCTTGGACGTCACCGACCCCGACGGGGTGGCGAGCGTCGTCGAGGAAACCGTCGAGGTGGGCGGGGCGATCGACTGTCTCGTGAACAACGCCGGCTACGCCAAGCTGGGCCCACTCGAGGACGTCCCGACCCGCGACCTGCACCGACAGTTCGACGTGAACGTCTACGGCCCCCACCGGCTGACCCGCGCGGCCGTCCCGCACATGCGCGCCCAGGGCGACGGGCGGATCGTCAACGTCTCGAGTATCTTCGGCCGGGTCGCCTTCGCCGGCACCGGCCCGTACTCGGGCTCGAAGTTCGCCCTCGAGGCGATGAGCGACTCCCTCCGGGCGGAACTCGAGGAGTTCGGCCTCGAGGTCGTCCTGGTCGAACCCGGCCCGGTCGGGACGGGGTTCGCCGACCGGGCCGAGCAGGAACTCCCGGAGAAACGGACGCCGGAGTACGACTCGCTCTACGGGATCTACGACGACGCTCAGTTGATCGGTGGCAGCGGGCCGCTGGCGAGCGAACCCGAGGACGTCGCCCGAGCCATCGTCGAGGCGGCGACCTGCTCGGAACCGCCGGCACGCTATCCCGTCGGTCCGGTCGCAGAATACGGCTCCTACGCCCGGTTCCTTCCCGACCGGATTCGGGACGCCCTCTACGGCCTGCTGCGGAAATTCGTATAACTGGCTCGCTTCGCTCGCCAGTTCGGAGAAGTTCTGCCGCGTCCGGGGCACACAGGTGCGCCACTCGGAGAAATCGTGGCCGATTCCTCCATCTAGTAGTGGGTCGGAATCCTCCCTGGAGCTATGTTCGCTGATCGGGTCACACACGCGAGAACCGACGCTCACGAAACCGCCCTCGAGGCGCTCGAGGCCGGCATCGAGGCCGCGCTCCCCGAGACAGTCCTCGAGCGGGCGGTCAGCGTCGAGGGTGACACGGTAGGGATCGACGGGACAGAGTACGACCGCTCGGCGTACGACCGCCTGGTCGTCCTCGGCGGCGGGAAGGCCGCGGGCGGGGTCGCGAGGGCACTCGAGGACGTCCTCGAGGTCGACGACGGCGTCGTCGTGACGACCGACGGTGTCACCTGTGATCGGGTCGACGTCCTCGAGGGCGACCATCCGACCCCGAGTGAGCGAAACGTCGCGGGAACGGAGCGGGTGCTCGAGTGTGCCCGGGACGCCGACGAAACGACCCTGCTCCTCGCGGTCGTCACCGGCGGCGCGAGCGCGCTATGGGCGGCCCCCGCAGACGGGCTCACGCTCGCGGACCTGCAGGTGACCACCGAGACCCTCCTCGAGTCGGGGGCCTCGATCGACGAGGTGAACGCCGTCCGAAAGCACTGCTCTGCGATCAAAGGCGGCGGATTCGCCCGCGTGGCTTCCCCCGCGACCGTCGCCACCCTCGCGATCAGCGACGTCGTCGGCGACGACCCCTCGGTGATCGGCAGCGGCCCCACGGTGGCCGACCCGAGTACGTTCGCCGACGCCATCGGCGTCCTCGAGGCCTATGACCTACGCGAACAGGTGCCAGACGGCGTCCTCGAGCGCCTCGAGGCCGGCGCTGTGGGTGCTCTCGAGGAGACGCCGGGACGGGGGGATCCGGCCGTCGACCGGACCGACTGGCACCTCCTCGCGAACGGCCGGACGGCGATCGAGGCCGCCCGCGAGGTCGCCCGCGGCCGGGGCTACGAGACCGCGGTGCTCTCGAGTCGGGTTCGTGGAGAGGCCCGGGAAGCCGGCCGCTTTCACGCCGCCATCGCCGAGGAGATCCTCGAGGCCGGCGACCCCGTTTCGCCGCCCGCGGTCGTCCTCTCGGGCGGGGAGGTCACCGTCACGGTTCGGGGCGAGGGCGCCGGCGGACCCAACCAGGAACTCGCGCTGGCGGCGGCCCTCGAGTTCGCCGAAGGGGGCACGGACGCCGTCCTCGCCAGCGTCGACACCGACGGCATCGACGGCCCGACCGACGCCTGTGGCGCGATCGTCGACGGCGACCTCGAGGACGCGGAACGAGCGGGGCGGGCACTCGCGGACAACGACGTCTACGGCGCACTCGGGAACGAAGGTGTGATCCTCGAGACGGGGTATACGGGGACGAACGTGAACGACCTCCGGGTTATCGTCCTCGAGGGGTGACTACCAGTTCGACCGACCGCGGTCGTCGTCTCGATTTGACTCGTCGTCCCAGTCGGAGTCGTCGTCCCAGGAGTCGTTGCCCCACGTATCGTCACGACTGTGATCAGTGTCGCGGTCCCGTCGGTCCGCCGGTCTCCGGTCGGTCCCGGCCGGTTGGGCACCGTCGTCCCGGTTCTCGAGGTAGACACGGGCGTAGGACATCTCGACGATCGGCGAGAGGACCGCCGTCACGACCGCGCTGATGATCGCCATGAAGACGACCGAATCGAGAGCGGCCGAGAAGACCAAGCCGACGATGAGCGTCGAGAGGGCAACGACGACCGCGAGAACGGAGATTCCGAGGAGTTTCAACAGGTTCCCCTGTGCAACCGCCCAGCTCGTCGAGAGCCCCTCGAAGGCCCGCTGGTCGTCGATGACGATCGCGGGAAAGGCGAGTGCGAGTCGCAAGCCGAGGTAGATCCCGGGGACGATGAGGAGGACGGTCCCGATTACCACGGCGATGACGTACACGACGAACGCGCCCAGAAGGGAGAGGAGTCGCTCGAGGACGGGTCCGGCCTCCGACCCGATCGTCGTCCCCTCGCCGCCGGCTTCGGCGTAGGCAACGCGGTGGGCGATCCCGTCGACGAAGACGACCAGGACAACCCCCAGCAGCGAAAAGATCGGGGACGCCTCACCCAGCCCCTCGATGAGCCCCACGATCAAGAACGCGAGGATCAAGGGTGGATTTCGCGTGAGCCACTCGACGGCCTCGAGCAACGTTTCGACGGTGTTCTTCCGATCGACAGTCCCGTCCATGTACACCCAGTCACGCTCGAGTCGAAAAACGACGGTGATTCCGGAGAGCCGACGGGGCCCGTCGGTCGCTACCGGACGGGGCCACGACGACTTCGGAGTGCCCCGCCGACGGCGACGTGTCCGTCAGGACGGTCCGCCCCGAGGGGTTACTCGAGGACGACCGAAAGCGAGTCGGCGACCTCCCCGGCCAGCCCGTCTTTCGATCCGGCGAACATGGCGGCGTCTTCGGCGTGGACGAGCAACGCTCGCGTCCGTTCTTCGCCCATCACGCTCGCGTCGTTTGCGACGACGAAGGCGAGATCCGTCCGTTCTAAGATGTCCCGGGCGGCCTCGATCATCGCCCCGTCGTCGCCGGAGGTCTCGGTCTTGAAGCCGACGATCGGCATCTCGGGGTTGGCCTCCCTGATCCGATCGATGAGTTTCGGCGTCGCCTCGAGGTCGAGCGTGAGGTCCTCCCCGGAGCGAACTTTCCGCTCGCGCTCGTCGACGGTGTAGTCGCTTATCGCGGCGACCGAGACGAGCGCGTCGGCGTCCTCACAGGCGTCGGCCGTCGCCTCGAGCATCTCCCCGGCGCTCTCGACGTCGCGGACGTCGGCGTAGGGGATCTCCCCTGTGGGGATCGACGGCTCCCCGGAGACACGTCGGGGACCGACGAAGCCGTGGACGAGGGTCACCGCCGCCCCGCGGACGTAACACGCCCGGGCGACCGCCCGTCCGGTCTTCCCCGACGAGCGGTTGGTAAGGAGGCGGACGGGGTCGAGCGGTTCCCCGGTCGCGCCGGTCGTGACGACGACCCGCTCGCCCTCGAGGGGACGATCGCCGACCGCGCGGGCGAGTTCACAGACGATCGCCTCCTCGGTGGCGATCTTGGCTTTCCCCTCCTCGAGGCGGGGATCGACGAAGGCGACGCCCCAGGACTCGACGCGTTCTATCGACTCGAGGACGCCGGGGTGGTCGTACATCGGTTCGTGCATCGCCGGGGCGATCACGACGGGCGTGTCCGAGCCGAGGGCGGTCGTCGCGGTCGTCGTCACGGTCGTGTCGTCGACGGCACCCGCAACCTTTCCGATCGTGTTCGCCGTCGCCGGCGCGATCAGGAGGACGTCCGCCCAGCCGTCGTACCCACAGAGGTCGACGTGTTCGACCCTCCCCGTGATCTCCGTGATCACCTCGGCGTCGGTCGCGAACTCGACGGCCCACGGATGGACGATCCCGCGTGCGCTGTCTGTCATCACCGCCCGGACGTTCGCCCCGTGTCGGCGCAGTTCGTGGGCGAGTTCGACCGTCTTCACCGCCGCGATCGACCCCGACACCCCGAGCGCCACGTTGACTCCCTCGAGCATTCGGGTCGACGTTGGAGACCGGGGATGAAAATAGCGACTATCCCTCCTCGACGCTCGGGTGCATCGTCGGTTCGTCCTCGAGTGGGTCGGCAAAGCGCTCGAGGACCGTCTCCCTGGCCCGTTCGTCGCGTTTCCGTCGCTCCTCGTCGTCGATCTCCTCGCATGCGGGCGGGATCTGCCGGTCGCGACCGGTGAAGTAGCCCTCGGGGGCGACCCAGTCGTGGTAGAAGGGGACCCCGGAGTCCTGGATGGCCGCCAGCGCGACTTTCGCGCCGTGGCCGGCGGCGACGATCGCCTGATGGGGTTCACCCGCGACTCGGCCCGCCGCGTAGACCCCGTCGACGGCCGTCCGACCCACCCTGTCGACGTGTATCACGTACTTGCTACCACGCTGCTCGCGCCCCACGTCCAGTGGCGTGATGTACTCGCTGTCGGGCCAGGAGGCCGCGATCAGCCGCCGGGTCCCGAAGGGCTCTCCACGCTCGGTCTCGACACGGAAGCCGGCCTCGAGGTCGTCGGGGTCGATCCGTCCGACCCCGGTGACCCGGCCGTGTTCGAACTCGGCTCCCGCGGTCTTCGCCTGTTCGCGGGCCATCCGCAGATACAGCCGAGCGTCGACCCCGTGGGGGAAGCCGGGGTAGTTCTCGAGGCTGGCGTTTCGCTCGAGGATCGATCCCCCACTGTCGCCGGACCCCGTCCGGCCCTCCGAGGAACTCCGTTCTCCCCCATCGATCACGAGCGTGTCCATGTCCGCACGGGCACTGAAGATCGAGGCGGCGAGTCCGGCGACGCCGCCGCCGACGACGAGTACGTCTCGCATGTTCTCCCGTTGTCGACACGAGGATAAAAACCAGTGGGAGCCGGTTCGGGACTCTCAGCTCCCCTCGCCGTCCCCGAGCCGGGCTGCGGTTTCGGCCACCCGCTCGGCCGACAGGGCCGAAAGCGCGATCCGACGGCCGCCGGTTTCGGTCTCGAGGACGCCGATCAGGCCAGCCCGGTCGCCGTCGTCGCTCGCGTCGACGACGACGGTCTCACAGTCGGCTCGAGCGAGCCGGCGGGCCGCCTCCCGAGTTTTCGCCGTTGGACTCCCCTCCGCGACGTTCGCCCGGCCGTCGGTCACGACCACCACGAGGCTCG
>LKNC01000089.1 GCA_001564255.1 Natrialbaceae archaeon Tc-Br11_E2g1 | reverse complement strand
GAGGCCGATGGTCGCGGTCATCGTGACAGACCATACTACAACCACCACGAAGAAAAATAGTCGCCAACCATACTGAAAGTGGTCGTTGAATCTGTACTAACTACTACTACATCTTACTGAATTTCGTAACAGTTAGACAACCCCAGTGATTACCCCTCTTCGGCGGTCGGATCGTCGAAGAACGTCCGGAGCAGTTCGTGTTGGGCTTTCCGGAGGTGGTTGTGCAACGTCGGCGAGGAGATGTCCATCGCGTCGGCGATCTCCTCTGCGGTACTCTCCCGGGGCCAGTCGTAGTACCCACCGAAGTACGCCGCCCGCAACGTCGCCTCCTGGCGATCGGTGAGCCGGTCCTCGAGGCCCTCCCGGAACTCCCGGGCGGTCTGGACCGACCGTTCGACCTCGCGTTTGTACTGCAACTGGGAGTCGGAAAACCGTGCCCGGAGGCCGTCGACGATCGTCCGCAGGTCGGTGTCGGCGGCGCACTCGGCGACGATCGTCGCTTCACCAATGTCGACAACGGTTTCGACGATCGTCGCACCGTACTCGGTGAGCGTCAGCGTCGGCGAGGAGCCGTTGACGACGAACTCGACGCGGGAGCCGTTCTCGTAGCTCTCGATCAGCCGCCAGTCTTCGATCCCCGAGTCCGCCGCGGCCAGTTCGAAGACCTCCGCCGGCTTTGCACCCTCGAGGTTGACGTAGTAGAGGTGTGTCGATTCGGAGATCGGGACGAACGAGTCGAGTTCGAACCGACACTCGAGGCGGGCCGAAGCGTCGACGAAAAACGAGTTTTTGTCCTGACAGGTAAACTCGAGTTCGACCAGGGAGTCAGAGAGAAGGAGGTTCCGTCGTCTGACGGCGGCGATGCCGTAGCCGACCTGCCGGCCGATCGTCTCGATCCACTCGCGTTCGTCGGCGTCGAAGGCCCCCTCGCGGGTCGTCCCGAGTCGCAGGGTGCTGTAGACAGTATCGCCGAAAGCGAGGGGGACGGCGGCGATCGTTCCCTCGAACCGACCGTCGGGGAGATCGACGGCCACGTTCCGATCGACCGAAAGCGTGATCGTCGAGTTGTCCCCGGGTTCGGGGTCGTCGGGATCGGTGAGCGTGGGGACGAGGTCGGTGACTGCCGCGGGTTCGATCCCGGTCGCCGCGCGGCAGTTCGGCCGGCTCCCGGAGAACGGTTCCCGGTCGATCCAGGCGAAGTCGTAGACGTCCTCGCTTTCGAGGACGGCACAGACGGCCGCGTCGATCTCCTCGTGGGTCGAAGCCTCAAAGAGTGTCTTGGTCACGGTCCGGTGGAGGCGAGCGACCGAAAGGGTCCGCTCGAGTTCGTCCCGTTCGGCGCGGGCCGACTCGATCCGGTCGTACAGTTCCGTCGCGTCGAAGACGAACAGACCGAACCCACAGTGACGGCCACGGTCGTCCCGAAGCGGCGTCAGGATCTCGCTTGCGAAGAAGGTGCTACCGTCTTTGCGCACGCGAACGCCCTCGTTCTCGACGCTCGAGCCCCCGGTCGCTGCCGACAGCGTCCGGTCGGGGACGCCGTCGTCGACGTCCGCGGTGGGGTAAAACACCGAGATGTGGGTCCCGACGATCTCCCCGGCGCGGTAGCCGAAGAGCGTCGCTGCACTCCGGTTCCAGCGGTCGACGTAGCCGTCCTCGTCTAACCGGATCAGTGCACATCGATCGCCGGCCGTCAAAAGCGCACGGGCGACGTTGTCTTCCTCCGTCGGGGTCGCCTCTGCGGTGGCTTCCCCGGCGTCCCCTTCGACGGCTTCGAACGCCTCGACGATCGTCTCCTCGTCGGGTTCGGGCAGGTACGGTTCGAGGCCCTCGAAGCTACGCCAGCCGCCGACGGCTTTCACCACGCGCGGGTTTACCTCGTGGTCGACCAGGCTGGTGTGGGCGAAAAACCGTCTGAGGTCGCTACTCGAGACGTCCGCCAGGGTCGGGTCGGCGTGGAGTTCGCCCCCACGGCTCGCCACCTCCGCGATGAGCATCTGGAGCCGACGGGCCGTCACGTCGAAGACGGGTCGGTCGTCGTCGATCCCGTTAGACCGGACGTACCGTCGTAGCTCCCGTTCGACGGCGGTCGGGAGGTACGCGGTGCGGTCGGTTCCGCTCCCGTCGGCCGTCGGGACCGCGAGTACGTATCGAAGGGGATCGACCTCTACCCGTCTGACGTCTCCGGGGCGGATACGGGCGAGTTCCGCGGGGCGGAGACCGACCTCGCCGGCGAGACGAACGGCCAGCGCTTCGCGGTAGGTCGCTGCGGCGTCGAGGAGCGCTTCGTACTGATCGCGGGAGATGACGTCCGGCCGGGTCTCCTCGACACTCATAGTTCGCGTTTTCCGACGCTGCGAAGGCAATTATCTCTTACGGTGTGGCAATTATTTCGGCAGATCGTGGAAAACGTCGGTTCAGAAGCGGTAGCTCATTTCGCGACGTCTGAATAGGCGAAACAGGACGCCACCCTCACTCGTCTCGGGTCGCGGCCTGAATCTCCCCGACGATCTCGGGGTTTCGCAACGCGCTCGTGTCCCCGAGCTCGTCGCCGCTGGCGATGTCCTCGAGTAACCGACGCATGATCTTCCCCGAGCGGGTCTTCGGGAGGTCGGGGGTGAAGACGACCGCTTCCGGGGTCGCGATCGGTCCGATCGCGGTTTCGATACTCGAGGTGATCCGTTCGCGTACCGCCTGGTCGGGGGCGTGGTCGTTTTCGGTGCTGACGTAGGCGTAGACCTCGGTGCCGTTCGCCGGGTCGGTGCCACCGACGACGGCGGCCTCGGCGATGCCCTCGACGCCGAGGATCGCCGACTCGATCTCCATCGTGCTCAGTCGGTGGCCGGCGACGTTGATCACGTCGTCGACTCTGCCGAGGATCGTGACGTAGCCGTCCTCGTCCACCGAGGCGGCGTCGCCGCTGAAGTAGACCCACTCGTCGGCCTCGGGGTCGGAGAACCGTTGCCAGTACTCGGCGAGGTATTTTTCGTCGTCGTCGTACAGCGTCTTCGCCATCCCGGGCCAGGGCCGGTGGAGGGTGAGATAGCCGGGCTGTCCGGGGTCGACTTCCTCGCCGTCGTCGTCGACGACCCGTGCGTCGATGCCGGGGAGGGGCGGGCCGGCCGACCCCGGTTTCATCGGCTTGACCCCGGGGAGGGTCGTCACCGTCACACCGCCGGTCTCGGTCTGCCACCAGGTGTCGACGACCGGACACGCCCCGTCGCCGACGTGGTCGTAGTACCACTGCCAGGGACGGGGACTGATCGGTTCGCCGACGCTCCCGAGCAGGCGAAGCGAGGACAGATCGTGGCGCTCGGGATACTCCGGGCCCCACTTCATAAACGCCTGGATCGTCGTCGGTGCGGTGTAGAAGACGTCGACGGCGTTTCGCTCGACGATCTCCCACAGTCTGTCCCGCTCTGGGTAATCGGGCGTCCCCTCGTAGATGACCGTCGTCGAACCGAGCGCGAGCGGCCCGTAGACGATGTAGGTGTGGCCGGTGATCCAGCCGATGTCCGCAGAACACCAGTAGGTGTCCTCGGGCTCCAAATCGAAGACCGTCCGTGCGGTCCAGGCGGCGTAGGCGAGATACCCCCCGGTCGTGTGGACGACGCCTTTGGGCTCGCCGGTGGTCCCGGAGGTGTACATCAAAAAGAGCATGTCGTCGGCGTCCCGGGAGACGGGTGGGACGGTCTCGCCCGTGTGCCCGGCGACGAGGTCGTGATAGTCGTACTGACCCTCGTTGAGGACGTGGGGGAGATCATCGCCGAAGCGATCGACGACCACCGTCGAGACGTCCCGACCGACCGAGATGAGGGCGTTGTCGGCCTTGCTCTTCTGGTTGAACGCGTTTCCACGCCGGTAGTAGCCGTCGGCGGTGACCAGATACTCGCTGTCGGCGGCGTCCATCCGTGTCGCCAGCGCGTCCGCCGAGAGCCCGGCGAAGACCACCGAGTGTGGGGCCCCGATGCGGGCACACGCGAGCATCGCGATCGGAAGCTCCGGGATCATCGGCAGGTAGATCGTGACGACGTCGTCTTCCTCGACGCCGAGTGACTGCAAGGCCGCGGCGAACTCGTTTACCGCGACGTACAGCTCCCGGTAGGTGTACGTCTCCGATTCCCCCTGTTTGCCCTCCCACCAGATCGCCGCGTGGTTCTTGCGCCCGTCCTCGAGGTGGCGATCCAGGCAGTTGTACGAGGCGTTCAACTGCCCCCCCGGAAACCACCGATAAAACGGCGGATCGTCGTCGTCTATGATCGCGTCGTACTCCCGGTCCCACTCTACAAGCGTGGCTGCCCGTTCCCAACACTCCGGCCGTTCCTCGAACTCCTCGTAGATCCCCTCGTCAGTGACGTTCGCCTGCTCGACGAACTCCGCTGGGGGGGGTGTGGGTGAACCGGCCGACGACTGCACGGTCCGGTTCTCCCCGCTCCGTTGGACCATACTCTCGTTCGAACGCAAGAAACTAAGGGGAATAAACGTTCCTCCGGCGTCGCGACCGAACGGGACGATTAGTTAAATACCTACCCGGGTGTTTCGGAGCCCACTCCAGACGACCCCATCTCGGACCAATCAAACCCCTCACACCCCAAACGACGTCCGCGCCTCACACTCGAGGTCCCTCGCGCGCAGGCTCGCGACCGCGGTGTACTCCCCGGGTTGGGGCTCCGTCCACTCCCCCTCGTAGCTCACCGTCTCGCCCCCCTCGAGGCGGACCTCGGTGACGACCTGGGCGAACAGCCGCCGGTCGCTCCAGCGCCACCGTTCTTTCCCGCCCTCGAGGACCGCGAAGTCAGCCTGTAAGGCGGAGGGAAACCACAGGCCGACGGGGTCGTCGCCGACGTTTTCGACAGTAAACTCGAGGCTGACGCGATCGGAGACGGTCGCCTCGAGAGTTCCTTCGAGTGTCATACCCGTCTTTGGTCTTCCCGTGGTAAATCGGTTCGCCGGTCGAAGGCCTAGCGTTTATGCTATCGCCGCGGACACACCAGGTATGGACGAAGACGACGGGGGACACCGCCAGAGTCGGCTGTTCACGACCGACGACGGCGAGTTCGACGAAAAGCGGGCGCGGGCGAACGCCCTCCCGGTCGAGGACGGGGAGGTGGTACGCGTCGACGACCTCGAGGACTACCAGACCTACATCGAGGGCCGGGGGATCTACGACGAGCGAAACCGCGTCAACGATCTGACGGGCAAAGAGTGGAAGTACGCGACGAAGTCGGTGATCGCGGAGGGATATCCGCCGGCGATCGGCCACGACCTCCGCAGCGAACACGGCGGACAGAAGCCCCCGCGTCTCTGTGCCGAGTTGATCGGTCGGTTCAGCAAGGCCGGCGACACCGTCCTCGATCCGTTCGCCGGCGTCGGGGGGACCTTACTCGGGGCGAGTCTCTGTGAACACGAGGGGACCGGCTGCCGGGAGGCGATCGGCTTCGAACGGACCCGTCGATGGGTCGAAATCTACGAAACCGTCCTGAAACGGGAAAACGACGAGCGCGCCGAACGCGGGGAGCCACCCCTCGCCTCCCAGGAGATGCGCCACGGCGACTGTGCCGAACTGATCGAGACCCTCGAGGCGTCGGTCGACCTCCTCCTGACCGACGTCCCCTACTGGAACATGGACGAACTCGAGCAGACCAGAAACGAGGCGGCGACCCGGGAGAGTAGCCTCGGGGCGTTCGACGACGGCGAGGGCGCAGGCCGGGCGAGGGCGAAAGACGGGTGGCTCGCCGACATGCGGGCGAAATTCGACCAGTTCGCCGACGCCGTCACGCCAGGCGGGTACGTCGTCGTCTTCATCGGCGACATGTACCGTGGGGGGTCCTACGAGTTCCTCTCGGCGGACCTCGCGAGAACCCTCGAGGCCGTCCCCTCGTTCACGCTCAAGTCGAACCTGGTCTGGTACGATCCGACCAAGGACCTCCACGTTTACGGCTATCCCTTCTCTTTTGTCCCCTCGATGGTCCACCAGAACGTCCTCGTCTTCCGGGTCGGGGAGTAATCCGTCACCGTCTTGCGATCGTCTGACGGGGTTTTATTCTCGACGAACCCGACTAGCCGAACGGGCGCACACCTTTCAGTCCCCCATCCTTCCCCGGTCGTGCGCCCACCCCCCATCGGGCACCCCCACGTGCCCCCGGTTTCGCCGTCTACGCCGACAGCGTCGCTCGAACCGTCTCCAGACTGTCCGTCTCGGCGATCACCGCGACCTCGTCACCCGCCTCGAGTTCGGTTCCGGGAAGCGGGACGGTCAGCGATCCCCCGGCCCGGCCGTGGGCGTAGATCCGGGAGTTCTCGGGGAGTTCGAGTTCGCTCGTCCGTTTGCCGACGGCACCGGATCCCTCCGCGACCTCGAGGACGGTGAGCTGGAGGTTCGCCGCCAGGTCGGCGACGACGTTGAAATTACCGCCGAGCAAGGCCGTCTTCGCCCCCGCCGCACCCAGCCGTTCGGGGTAGACGACCTCGTCGACCTCGTCTGCGTACTGCTCGTAGATCTCCTCGCGGTAGTCCTCGTCGATCCGGAGGACCGTCCGACAGCCGTGGTGTTTCCCGACCATACAGGCCGCGAAGTTGACGTTCAGGTCCGGTGTGAACGCGCCGATGGCCGCTGCGTCGGCGATGCCGGCCTCGAGGAGGATGTCCTCGTCGTCGCCGCTTCCCTGGAGGGCCCCGAACCCCTCGCTCTCTGCACCCTCGATCCGTTCGGGGTCGTCGTCGACGACGATCACTTCGTGGCCCTCATCGGCCAGCATCCGCACCGTTCGTGCGCCGACGCGACCGTACCCAATGATGACGAATTTCATGGCGAGTGGGTACGCTCCCCAGGGTAAAATACGTTGGTCCCGCCCGAAGGAGGGCTCGAGGCGAAAGTCCGCAGGGTTTTCCCCCGACAGTATAAGTACGAAGCCGCGGCCATCGTCGCCATGATCGACGACTCGATCCGCGTGCTCGCCGGCGACTGCACCGTCATCACCGACGGCCCCGACCGCGAGGAGTTCCGCGGCCGGGTGACGACCGTCGTCAAACCCGACAACACCGTCCTCGTCCACGACGTCGATGGCTACCAGCCCGTCGCCTGGCTCACCCGCGCCGACAGCGTCTCGAGTTCCGGGAACGGCGATTTCTCGCTCGTCGCGAAAAAAGACGGGCGGACCCTCCGGGTCGCCGCCCACGACCAGGACGGCTTCGTGCAGTACCAGGCCTCGAGGGCGGGTTCGCCGGTCGGGGAGTGTCCCGACTGTGGCGGCTCACTGGTCTGCACCACCGGTGACGTCTCCTGTGTCGACTGTTCGAACCGCTACAGCCTTCCGACCGACGCCACGGTCCGCGAGGAACGGTGTTCGTGTGGGCTCCCCCGGATGCGCGTCGAACGCGGTCTGGCCTTCGACGTCTGTATCGACCGTGCCTGTGAGTCACTCGACGACGCCGTTCGCGAGGCCTTCGACCGCGAGTGGAGATGTCCGAACTGCGGCGGTGACCTGCGGATCCTGCGGCGTGGCGGCCTGATCGCCGGCTGTGAGAACTACCCCGAGTGTGACACCGGCTTCGTGATCCCCGACGGCGTCGTCGACGGCGAGTGTGGCTGTGGGCTTCCGACCTTCGAGACCGCGAGCGGCCGGCGATGTCTGGATGCGACCTGTGCCCGACTCGTCGAACCGACGGCCCCGCCTGACCCGTGACCGCTCGCCACGCCCCCACGGCGGGATTCGCAGCCCCTTTGTGCCACGCGGGCGACCTCCGGGTATGGCACTCGAGGGGACGTTCGAGGACGGCGTCGTCCACGTCACAGGGGACGCACGCCAGCGCTATCACGACGCACGCGGCTACGGCTACCCACTCGAGGGCAACGAGATCGCACTCGCACCGGTCGAGGCGGCTCACCTGCTCTATCGTGGCGACCTCGAGGCGGTCGTCGACGACGGGCGACGGCTCGGGTTTCGCGGGTTCGTCGCCTCCGAACCCGGGGTCGACTTCGGCGTTCGCTTTCTGGTCTACGCCGACCTGCGCCAGCGGGGCTTTTACCTCTCGCCGGCGAGCGAACCGTGGCTTGCCGACCCACCGGAGGCCGACTTCGCCGTCTTCCCCCGCGGGAAGGGGCCCGGAGACGGCGAGGTCGAGTACGCCCTGTGTGTCATCGGTGAACGAACCGACGTCGCGGGAGAGGACCTCGAGGACGGGGTCCTCGCGGTCGTCGACGAGGAAAGCGAGATCACCTACCTCGAAGTTTCCCGACCGGAGATCGCGGGCAGTTCGGCCGTCGACCTCCCCACCGGCGTCGAGGCGGACTTGCTGACCGACCGGGTGATCCTGTGGGAGCCGCCGTTCGAGCTCTACGAACGGGCGTTTTACGGCCAGCCCCTCGAGGGGCGGGAGTACGACGAGCCGACGCTGCAGTGTTCGTTACTCGAGGCGGCGTACCTCGCCGAGGAGGGCGTGATCGATCTCGACCCCGATGTCGCACTCGAGCGCGGGCGGGAGGTCGAGGGCGATCGGTTCGATCGGCGACTCGCCGTCTACACGGAGTTGCGCGAACGCGGGGTCGTCCCGAAGACGGGCTATAAGTTCGGTGCGGACTTTCGGACCTACGCCGACGTCGACTCCGTCGACGATCTGGGTCACTCGGAGCTCCTCGTCCGCGTGCTCCCCGCCGATCACGTCTTCGAACCACGGAACCTCGCACTCGACGTTCGCCTCTCCCACGGCGTGCGCAAAACGATGGTCTTCGCACTGGTCGAGAAGGCGGGCATCGAGTGGCGCTCACTCCAGCGACTGACCCCCTGATCGGAGCCGTTCGGTCACGGACCTGATCTCGTCGTCCTCCCGCCACTGGTAGTACCGGATCTCGGTCCCCGCGACCTCTTCAACCGAGACGGTAGCTCGCTCGGGCACCCCGTCCGGATAGCCGTGGTCGTCGTCCTCTCGACGCTCTTTCCACGCCGCGAGTTCCTCGAGGTAGTCCGCGACGGCCCGGAGCGTCTCCGGGTCCCGGCTCTCGAGTGCCGACAGTGCCTCGAGTTCCTCGTCGTCGAGTTCCGTGGTCTCTGCCGGTGGCTTCCTGCCAGTCATCGCCTCGAGACTGTACCCGCGAGCCTAAAGCGTCCACGGATCGCCGCGGGAGAGAGACAGCTATAGGGGTCGAACCCCGGGTACGAACGATGCCACTGCTACAGTTCGACGCGAGTTTTCCGATCGAAGACGAGGACGCCGAGGCGTTCGCCGCGGCCGTCACCGACGCCTACACCGAGGAGATGGCGACCTCGAGTGGCCACGTCGCCGT
>LKNC01000088.1 GCA_001564255.1 Natrialbaceae archaeon Tc-Br11_E2g1 | reverse complement strand
TCGAGGACGAACACGCCGACGGCCGTGCCGACCGAGAGTGGCAGGAAAAACGTCGTCAGCCCGAACAGTGCGGCGTTCTCCGGTGCCTGGAAGAACCCCCGGAGATCGAGCTCTAAGCCGACGGTGAAAAGCAAGTAGACGAGTCCGACCTCCCCGAGGAGAACGATCGCCTCCGTCTCGTCGAGAAGTCCGATCCCGCCGGGCCCGATCGCCGCACCGAAGAGCACGATTCCGACGATTCCGGGTTGCCCGAGCCGCTTTATCACGAGCGGGGCGACGAGGAACACCGCCAGTGCGAGGGTGAACACCAGTATCGGGTCCTCGACGGGCAACGGGGGGAGTGCGTTCGTCACTGGTGTAGGTATCATTGCGATAGTACGCCCGATATCGGACGATCGTCCACGTTTCTAGGCGACAGTCCACTCCCGTTCTCCGGGACGTGACCGTTCGTTTCCGGCTGAACCACCACACCTACTTAATTGCATCCACTTCGACGGCGACCGCGTGTTCAGGGGCTTTGGGTGGGCCTCGGCGGCCGGCTAGGTGCTCCCCTCGAGGCGATCACCGACTTCGAGATCGGCGGCGACTTCGGGGGTGAGTCCGGCGACGCTATCCAGAAAGTTGATCCGGTAGCTCGCCGGACCGTCGTACGCCAGTTCCGCCGCCCGTTCGCCCGCGATCCCGTAGGCGAGGGTTCCGTGCAGGGCCGCGGTGAAGTCGTCGTCGACGCTTCCGGTAAAGGCCGCGAGCGTCCCACCGAGCATACAGCCCGTCCCGACGACGGCCGACATCATCTCGTGGCCCGCGTGGACGCGATAGACCGTCTCGGGCCCTGCCACGACGTCCTCGACGCCGCTGGCGACGACTACAGTGTCGGTCTCGCGGGCGAGCGCCCGGGCGGAGTCGACGATCCCCTCGTACTCCCCGACGGACTCGACGCCTTTCACCTGTGCGTTCGCGCCTGCGAGGTGACTGATCTCGCCGTAGTTACCCTTGATCGCGGCGAAGTCGACGTTCTCGAGTAAGCTCCTGTGGACCTCCTCGCGGGTCGGAGTCGCCCCCGCACCTACGGGGTCGAGCACCACCGGGACGTCCAGTTCGTTCGCTCGTTTCCCGGCGGCGTGGAGTGCCTCGACGTTCGAGTCGGTCATCCGACCGGTGTTGAGCAAGATCCCGCCCGCCAGTTCGGCCATCTCGGGTGCCTCGCCGGGGGCGTCGGCCATCACGGGAAGGGCCCCCCAGCTCAGGGTGACGTTTGCCAGATCGTTTTTCGTGACCTCGTTGGTCAACTGCTGGATCAGCGGCTCCCGCTCACGGATCGCCTCGAGGGATCGTGCCAGGGCCGCTCCCGTCATCTCGACCCCGTCGGTCATCGCCCGTCACCTTCGGAGACCGCGGCCTCGAGCGCTCGTGTCGCAGCCTCGGGGTCCTCCGCCGCCGTAATCTCGCTGATGACGGCGACGCCGGTCGCCCCCGCCTCGAGGACCGGCGGTGCGTTCTCGGCGGTGATCCCCCCGATCCCGAAGACGGGGATCGAAACGGCGTCGACGATCTCGGCGACCAGTTCGAGACCCGTCCCGTTTTGCTCCTCGGGGACGTCCTTCGAGGAGGTACCGTAGACCGCCCCCACACCGAGGTAGTCCGCACCGGCGGCCTCTGCCTCCCGTGCTTCCGTGACCGTCGAGGTCGAACAGCCGATCACGGCGTCGGGACCGAGAAGGTCGCGGGCGACCGCTACCGGGATATCCGACTGTCCGAGGTGGACGCCGTCGGCGTCGATCGCCTGTGCGATATCCACCCGGTCGTTGACGAGCAACCCGACCCCCGATTCGGCGGTGACCTCCCGCAACTCACTTCCGCGTTCGTAGCGCCACCTCGCGTCCGTCCCTTTCTCCCGGAGCTGGACGACGTCGACTCCGCCAGCGATCGCTTCGGTGACGACCTCGAGGGAACGTCTCCCCCCGGAAAGCGATTCCTGCGTCACGAGATAGGTCTGCCAGTCTCTCGGATTCATGGGTGTTACCAGTCGGTGGCCCGACTAAGCCGCTTCGGTGTGGCGCCGATTACCCCTGGCGCTTGAGCCAGCCGTCCCAGAAACTGTCGAACTCCGACTCGTCTTCGGTGATGTGGTCCCACTCGGCGAGTCCGCGCTCTTTGGGGGTCTCCGGGAGCGTGTTGCACCCCGAGGACCACCGACGGAGTTCTGTGAGGACCGCCGGCGGGGGATCGAGCGCGGCCAGGACGGTCTCTCGCCGGTCCGGATCACCGTGGCCGGAAACGAATCCGTTGAGTCGAGCGACGACGGTCGAGTCGAGGAAGTCGTCACCGTACAGCGTCTCGAGTTCGTCCCCGACGATCGGCCTCGAACGCAGTTCGTACTTTTGGTGGGAGGGTTCGGCGAGGTGGAACGTCTCGAGTCGTTCGATATCGACCGCCGCCGATCGACCGGCACGATCCTCGAGGGCCGTTCGTTCCCGCTGGGCCGTCGCATACTGGTCGTCGTCGTGAGCGAGGACGACGCTTCGGTACTGGCGTTTCGGGGCAGTCGACGCCCAGTCGTGGGTGTCCCAGAACACCTCGAGGAGGTCCTCGTAGGACACCACCTCGGGGTCGTAGTCGACCTGGACGACCTCGGTGTGATCACCCAGGGAGAAATACGACGGGTCGGAGTCGGTCCCACCGGCGTAGCCGACCCGGGTCCGGGCGACCCCCTCGAGGGCACCGAAGCGGGCGTCGGGACCCCAGAAACAGCCCATCCCGAACGTCGCCGTGGCCGAGCCCTCGGGAAGGGAGATCGGTGCGCCCTCGAGCACCAGCGGGTCGGCCGTTCCGGGTTCAGTCCGTTCCATACCGACCACAGGGCAGGGCGAAAAATGGCTCTGTCGGCACGTCTACGATGTCGTATCACGGAATCGCACACGACGTTCAGTCGAGGCTTGACATCCTCCACACGACTGAACTCGTGGGCATTCGCCTGTTGTTCCTGTAAACTACCCGCTTCGATGACACAGTCGGTTCGGCTGCGACAGGGGGTCGGGAACCAACAAGGGACGTCCGTCGCCACAAGCGTGGCCTCGAGTCGCTATTCCTCGAGTTCCGCTCGAAGCAGCCCGTTTACGTCACCAGGGTCAGCACTGCCTCCGGTCTTTTGCATGACCTGGCCGACGAGGAAGTTGATCGCGCCGCCTTCGCCGCTCTCGTAGTCCTCGACCGCGTCGGGGTTCTC
The DNA here is from genome assembly GCA_001564255.1 of Natrialbaceae archaeon Tc-Br11_E2g1. Classification (GTDB taxonomy): domain Archaea; phylum Halobacteriota; class Halobacteria; order Halobacteriales; family Natrialbaceae; genus Tc-Br11-E2g1. The sequence continues at coordinate 6,084 of LKNC01000088.1, read as the reverse complement.
CTCGATGGCCTCGAGGACGGCCTGCTGGACCTCGTCCTCGTCGGTCTTGCCCAGGTCCTCGCGGTCGACGATCGTATCGGGATCGTCGCCGTCGTCGAGCATCCCACGGAGGACGACCTCCTTTGCGTTCTTGGCCGTTATCTCCTCGGTCGCGAGCAGTTCGACCAGGCGTTTGACCTCCGCCAGACGGTCCTCGACGTCGGTCACTGCCATGTCGCGGTAGTTGAGTTCGCCGAGTAACTCGTCTGCGACCCACGCAGCCGCGAGGTCGGGGTCGAACGCACCTGCGACGTCCTCGTAGAAGTCCGCGACCTGTTTCGTGGAGGTGAGTTTCGAGGCGGCTTCCTCACTGAGGCCGTATTCCCCTTGGAACCGTTCGCGCCGGGCACGGGGCAGTTCCGGGATCGGAATCTCCGCTTTCCAGTGGGAGACCCGCAGTGGCGGGAGGTCGGCTTCCTCGAAGTACCGGTAGTCTTTTTCGGCTTCTTTCGAGCGCATCGAGACCGTGATCCCCCGGCTCTCGTCCCAGTGGCGGGTTTCCTGTTCGACCTCGCGTCCGCGACGGATGGCGTTTTTCTGGCGGGTCTCCTCGTAAGCCAGGGCTTTCTCCGCGCCCTTGTGACTCGAGATGTTCTTCACTTCGGTGCGGTTTGCGGCCTCGAGGGCCTCCGTTCCGATGGTGCCGTCCCCGTCGGTCTCCTCCTGGGGAATAATCGAGAGGTTGGCGTCGATACGCAGGCTGCCGTCGCGTTCGGCGTCGAAGACGCCCAGGTATTCGAGCACTTCCTCGAGTTCGGCGAGAAAGGCCCGGACCTCTTTCGGACCCCGAAAGTCCGGCGCGGTGACGATCTCCACGAGGGGTGTCCCGGCGCGGTTGTAGTCGACGAGGGTGTACTCGGCGGTGTCGATCGACCCCCCGACGTGCTGGAGGCTCCCCGGGTCCTCTTCCAGGTGGGCGCGTTCGATCGCGACGGTTCGTCGATCGCCCTCGACTGCGACCTCGAGTTCGCCGTCGGCACAGATCGGTTCGTCGTACTGGGTGATTTGAAAGTTCTTCGGCAGGTCGGGGTAGTAGTAGTTCTTGCGGTGAAAACGGGTCTCCTCGGGAATGTCGGCGTCGATCGCCTTCCCGATCTTGACGGCGGCCTCGACGGCACCCTCGTTGAGCACGGGGAGGGCTCCGGGGAGGCCCAGACACACCGGGCAGACGTTCTCGTTCGGTCTCTCGGCCGGTTCGGTCGGACAGCCACAGAAGATCTTCGTCTCCGTCTCCAGTTGGACGTGGACCTCGAGACCGATGACGGTGACGAGGTCGCCCTCCTGGACAGTTTGGGCAGTCATTGGGCCACGGTTCGGTTCGGGAGCGGTAAAACGTAACGGGACGCGTCCGGAGAGAATGTGGGGAGTGGGGGTCGGGTGGAGGTGACCGGTGGAAACTGTTCAAAGGGGCGCTGGGGGTAGGCGGTCACAGTATCCCGGTCTGCCACCCATCGAAACGGTCGGGCCGGTAGATGTTAAATTCATCGGTGTCGATACTTCCCCTGTCCCGTCCGGAGTCGAAAGTATTAGTTTCCATCGGAAATATATATCGGGACAGTGAACAGTTATGAAACTTCGACGACCGACTGACTTCCTGATTCTCGAGGAACTCGAGGACAAGGGTCGAAACGTCGCGACGAACCTCGCGTCCCACACGGGCAAGAGCCGAAAGAACATCAACACGCGTCTGCCGGTACTCGCGGATTACGGGCTGGTCCGGAAGATCGGGCCGGCCGAGCGCTCCGGCCTCTATGAGATCACTTCACGTGGCAAGGCCGCACTGGTCTACCGCGAGCAGTACGACGAGGTCGACGACTTCGAGGCGCTCATCGAGGGGCCGTCGACGGACGTCGAAAGCGAAGACGCCGGAGCGAGTTTCGCACGCGGGGACGACGGCGAAGACCCGTCGTAACCGCTCAGCGGTCAAAACGGCGCCACACGACGTGTGTCGACGACCCGTAGACCGCCCGGGTCGGCCCGGATCCGAACCCACTCCGGGAGTTCGGCCGCTTCGACCGACACCAAGAGCACGAGTTCGCCGTCGTCAGTACCGACCAGCCGTCTGTCCGTCCCCCGATCGTGCACGCACGGCCGCCACGCCCCCCGACGGAGCTTTCGATCGACCTGCCAGTCCGTGTAAAACCGCCCGTCGGAGCCCGCGTAGACGGATCCGACGTCATCGTCCACGACGGGTCACCTCGAGTGTTCGGTCCGTATCGCCCATAGCGTTCGACCGACGGTTTCGGGACCAGCACTATTCTCACACCGATTCACATACGAGAATATTATATACCGGATCTGGAGACGTTCTCGTTCGCGTGACCGAACTACCGTTCTCACGTCGTTGAGCTGACGCAACTCCTATACATTACCGTGGCGAACGTTCAGTCGATGTCGCCCTCCCGTCGTCGGCTACTCGCAGGGGTCGGAGCAGTCACGACGAGCGCGCTCGCGGGCTGTACCGAACGGATCTGGTCGTTCGCCGAGGGGTCGACGACCGATCGACTCTCCGTGTTGATAAAGACGCCGCCCTCCGACGACGACCCGATGGCGTCGAAGATCGCCAGCCAGCTGGCCGAAAACCTCCAGACTGCGGGGATCGACGCCGTACCCGAACCGACGGCGAAACCGGAACTGTTCCGCTCGACGCTTCTGACACACGACTTCGATATCGTCGTGGCTCGCCACCCGGGGTTCGACGACCCAGACGGGCTTCGACCCCTGCTTCACTCACAGCTGTCCGGCGAACGGGGCTGGCAGAACCCGTTCGGGTTCTCCGAACGCACCGTCGATGACGCCCTCGAGGCCCAACGCGACGAGACGGGCGACACCCGCAGGCAGACCGTCGCCGACCTCGCGGAGTATCTCGTCGAGACGGCACCGTACACCGCCGTCGCGTTCCCGGATCACGTCAGCGCGGCTGAACGGTCCCTGGGACTCTCGAGGCCGCCACGTACCCCTTCGGAGTACGCCGCCCTCTACTACATACGTCCACCCGACGACCGACGCGGCGAACCGCTCCGTGCCGGCGTGTTCGCCGAAGGGATGACGGATCGGCTGAACCCGATCGCGGTCGACCTCGAGGACGTCGGAGTCGTGTTGGATCTGCTGTATGATCCGCTCGTTCGGGTAACCGAGGACGGGTACGTTTCGTGGCTCGCCGACGACGTTTCCCGGCAGGAAACCGACGGCGGATCCGAGGCAATCGTCCACCTCCGGGAGGGGATTACCTGGCACGACGGAACGTCGCTTACCGCGAGTGACGTCGAGTTTACGGCCCGCTTGCTCGCGGATACCTCCCTCGGCGAGGCCGAGAGCCCGGTTCCAGCCCCCAGGTACCGTGGCAGACGAACGCTGATCGAGGACGTCTCTCAGACCGGGCCGCGAACGGTTCGGTTCTCCTTCGACAGCCCGTCCGAGGAGGTCGTCCGGCGCACGCTCACGATTCCCCTCTTGCCCGAACACGTCTGGGAACCCCAGGCGACGGTCATAGACGAACACGTGACCGAGGCGCTCACCTGGGACAACGACGAGCCGGTCGGCTCCGGGCTGTTCGCCGTTACCGACTCGACGAGCGGCGAGCGACTCGAACTCGAGGCCTTCGAGGACCACGTCCTCTTCGAGGACGGGATCCCCGACCGTCCCGACCTGCTCGAGGGCACGCCGGGATTCGACGGGATCGAGTTCCGGGTCACGGCGAACCCCGGGTCGGCAGTCGAGAGCCTCGAGGAGGGAGAGCTCGATTTCGTCGCCGCCTGGCTTCCACCGTCTTACCTCGACGTCGTCGAGGAAGCCGAGGGGGTCTCGATGCTCAGTGTGTCGACCCGGTCGTTTTATCTGATCGGGTTCAACGCCCGGAACGAGGCGCTGTCGAACTACCGGTTCCGACGGATCGTCAGCCGCCTCGTCGATCGGGAGTACGTCGTTTCCGAGTTCTTCGACGGCCACGGGTCCCCGGCGCGGACGCCGGGTGAACTCCTCGGACTCTCCGAGGGCGTAGACGGGAGTCCCGAGGAGTTCCCCGGCTCACAGGGGGACGTCGACGAGGCGTGGGTCCGGTCGGCACTCGAGGACGCGGGCTTTCACTACGAGAACGGGGACCTGTTCGTCTAACCGGATCATATTAGTCCGTTCGAGAGAGTAGTAGTCCCTATGGCGCTCGTGGGAGTAGTGATCGAACTCGCCGTCGTCGTGGCGACGATGCTCCTCGGGGCAACGCTCGTCATCGTCGGCCCACGGCAGTTCGTCGACGCCCTCTCGGAGTTCCGGTGGCGGGTTCGGGCGTGTACGCTGCCGCTTGCGGTGCTCGCCGTCGTCCTCGGGCTCCGCTGGATGACCCAAGACGTCGTCCCACGGCTGTCCTGGCGCGTCCTCGGGCACAACGTCACCCCGCAGATCTTTTCGCTCGAACAGACGGTGTTCGGGACGAACCCCGTCGCCGTTCTCCAGTCCTACCAGTCCCCGGAGATCACAGCCGTCTTCGCCTTTATCTACCTCTATGGCTACGCGTTCGTGCTGATCTTCCCGTTTATCGCCTATTTTGCCCTGGAGAAGATGGACGACTTCTCGACGCTCGTCCTCGCGTTCACGGCCAACTACGCCATCGGGCTCGTCTGTTACGTCCTCTTTATCGCCTACGGCCCGCGAAACCTCGATCCGGTCCTCTTCGAGGGGCTACTGTACGACGCAGTGCCCCGGGCGTACTACCTGACGAATACCGTAAACGAGAACACCAACGTCTTCCCCTCGCTTCACACCTCCCTGTCGATGACCGTCTTCTTTCTCGCGTGGCACACCCGCGAGAAGTACCCCCTGTGGGTTCCCGTCTCGGGCACACTCGCCGTCGGCGTCGCCCTCTCGACGATGTACCTCGGCATCCACTGGTTTACAGACGTCGTTGCCGGCACTGCCCTCGCTGCCGTCTCCGTCTACATCGGGCGAAACTACACGATCGACGGTCTCCTCGAGTCGGCTCGCCGGTTTCTCGCCACGCAGGCAGAACGGCTGGGTCAACCCGGCGGGAAATGACCGAAAGCTAGCGGAAGCCCACCTCCTTCAGGGGTGGGTCAGAGCGGTAGGCCCGGCACCACGTTCCACCGCGTCATCGCCACGGCCCGTGATTCCCACGCTGTTCACTCGCCGTCTCCAACTGTCCACCACACCACGGCTCGCGCACCAACTTCCATGCGTTCCACCACTCCACGCTCCTCCAACCCACGCAACCGCTCTAACACCGCCTTTCGCCCGATACTCACCTCGCCGGCGACCTGTTTCGCTGTCAACACCGGCTTCTCAGACTCTCGAAATACGTCGAGCAGATCCTCGTCAGACACCTCCGGTTCGTACGTCCCGCCTTCACCACGCGAACGATCCTTGCTCATACCATCACGTACCCACTCCCCGCCCATAACCGTTGGCTTCGAGGGAAAACGTTTAACACCAACCGTCACGAAGGAAGTGGTGAATGCGACGAGCCAACACGTTCGACGTCAGGCCGCTCTCCCACCGCGGGAGGCTCGCTCTCATCGAACTGTTGGACTCGTCCGCCGCCTGCTTCAACGAAATCAACTACAACCGCCGCCAAGCCTACTTCTCCGCACGGTACGACGCGGATGACCACCACACCGTCTCCGAACTCGAAGACATCGTCCGCGACGCTGCCTCTCAAGAGGAGTACCGCAACAAATACATCCAGCAACTCTCATCGAGCATTCCACAGCAACTCGAGCGCAAGAACTGGCAGACGTGGACGGGCTTCTTCGCCCTCCTCCGCAAATACCGCGACCCCGACGACACCGAGGTCACCGACGAACCAAACCCGCCGGGGTACTGGAAGGAGGACGGCACACGCCAGCTCCACACCGTCATCCGCAACGATACCTACTCGCTGGAACTCGGAGAACGCTCCCGACTCGAAATCCCGCTGGGCAAGGAGTTGAAAGAGAAGTACGGCTACGGCTACCACGAGAAACTGCGACTCGAAGTCAGGGGCCGCCCGCACTGGGAAGGCCCGAACGGCTCCCTCGAACTCGCATACGACCGGTC
>LKNC01000087.1 GCA_001564255.1 Natrialbaceae archaeon Tc-Br11_E2g1 | reverse complement strand
TAGCGCTGGTTGATCCGTCCGTCCTCGGTGCGATCGAACGGCATCCCCCACGCCTCGAGTTCCCGGATCCGGTCGGGCATCTCCCGGGCAGTGAGTTCGACGGCCTCGGGATCGTTCAGGTGGTGGCCCTCGTTCAACGTGTCCGCCGCGTGGATCGTCCAGTCGTCCTCGTCGTCGAGCGAGCCGAGGGCGGCGTTTATTCCGCCGGCGGCCCACGTCGTGTGTGCGTCACCGTGATCGCGCTTGCCGATGACGAGGGGGTCGACACCGGCCTGGGCGAGTTCGATCGCCACGCGCGCTCCCGCAGCACCCGCGCCGACGACGAGCACGGGGGGTCGGACGACCTCGTATTCGTGCTCACACCCGCCGTTCGTCTCACCGCCCGTCGCGTCGAGTCGACCCTCGACACCGCGTTCGTGGTCTGTACTCGGCGTGTCGCGGTCGGTGGGCGGCTGGTTTGTCATCGACTAGATAGTCGGTGGCCGACGGATATAGGGGCCGTCCCAAACGACGCAACCCCCGTTTCATCCGTCTACTTTTCGCTCGAACGTATCCGTACGTGGGGGTTTTGTCGACGGAGACGGTACCACCCGGTATGCAGCCGATCGTCCACCCGGTCGTCGGCTACATCTGTTACGCCGCCTACACGCGGGTTCGTGACGGAGAGCCACCCGGGGACCTCCCGGCGCTGGTCGCGGTCGTCGCCGCGACGCTTCCGGACCTGATCGACCAGCCGCTATACCACGCCGGCGTGACGCCCGTCGGACGGACGGTCGGCCACTCGTTGCTCGGCGCGGTTCCCCTCGTCGTCCTCGCCTGGCTGCTCGCGCGCCGATGGGGGCGGCCGACCCTCGGCGTCGCGTTCGCGGTCGGCTACGCATCCCACATCGCCGCGGACGTCCCCTGGCACCTCCTCTCGGGGGACTACCACGAACTCGGGTTTTTGCTGTGGCCGATCACCCACATGCCGCCTTACTCGGGCGTCAAACCAATCGCGAGCGTGGGGGGCCTCGAGGTCACCACCCTCGCCCTCGAGGCCGTCATCGCCCTGGCGGGCGTGGCCCTGTGGTGGCGGGACGGCCGACCGGGGTTGGGGGCGGTCCGACGAACCCGGCCCGCCCGCGACTGACCTGTGTGGGCCAGCTGTCACTGGAATCAAGGTGGCGTCACTCCACGGTGTCGGCCGCGACGTTTGATACTGCCGGACGTACGTCGTGGAAGAAGTTCCGTCCGAGAGTATGAGTACCGGGGTCCCCTCACCTCGAGTATGGACGAAGAGATCGACCTCGAACTCGTCGAAGCGGTCGGCGACGTGCTAGGGGAACGGGCGGAGACCCTCGCCGTCGCCGAGTCCTGTACCGGCGGGCTGATCGGTGGGGCGCTGACCGCGGTCGCGGGCTCGAGTGAGTACTTCGAGTGTGGACTGACCACCTACTCTTACGGCACGAAACGGCAGTTCCTCGGCGTCAGCCGGGAGGTCCTAGACGACCACGGTGCGGTTTCCGAGGAGGTCGCCCTCGAGATGGCCCGTGGGGTGCGAGACGTCGCCGACACCACCTGGGGGGTCGCGACCACGGGGATCGCCGGCCCCTCGGGCGGGACAGAAGAGGACCCGGTGGGAACCGTCTACATCGCCGTCTCCTACGCCGCCCCCTGGGAATCCGGAGCGTCCTACGCGACCGCGACCCGCTATGAGTTCGACGGCGACCGTCCGACGGTGCGCGCGAAGACCGTCGAACGCGCACTGACGGACCTCGAGGACGAACTCGAGGGGCGGCGAGTGGGGTGAGAGTCGACCCCCCAGTTATAATACCCCTGGTGAGGTGGTGGCGGGTGGTGGTAAACGACATGCCAACCGGGACGGTCGACTTCTTCAACGATACGGGCGGCTACGGCTTCATCGAGACCGACGAGATCGACGACGACGTGTTCTTTCACATGGAGGACGTCGGCGGCGAGGATCTAGAGGAGGGTCAGGAAGTCGAGTTCGAGATCGAACAGGCCGATAAAGGTCCACGGGCGACGAACCTGACGCGTCTCTAGCCGACCCAGCGGACTAGAAGACGAAAACGGAGATGAGGAGTGCGGCGACCATCATCAGTGTCGCGTGTTTCGCGCCGGCTTTCACGTCCCCGGTGCTCAGTTGGCCGGCGATAAACCCCGAGAGTGCTCCCTGGATGAACGTCGCGTGGAAAAAGAGTGTGGTGTAGGCGTCGATGTCGAACTCCTCCATGGTCCCGAGTCCGTCGATGCCACCGCCGCCCCCGACAGCAGCCGCCCCGGCGTTCGCGTCGACGCCCTCGGTCGGCAGGTTCGGGAGGAGGTACGCCGAGAGGACGGCGATGATAAACAGGAATACGAAGAACGCGACGTAGACGACGACCATGTACTCGAGCATGGCCTGTTTTCGCTCGCGTTTCAGCCGGCGGGCACTACTGGCCTGACCCGCGGCGATGTTCAACACGGTTCCGAGGTTGCCACTGGCGTTCATCGACTCGGTCAACAGGGTGACGACCCGGGAGACCGCCCGCGTTCGCACGCGGGAGGCGAACCGGTACAGCGCTGTTTCCAGATCAGAGCCCCACTCGACGTCCGCCCAGACCCGGTCGAACTCGTCGGTGAGCTCGCCCAGGTCGGAGTCACGGACGTGATCGATGGCGGTGATGATCGGCATCCCGGCCTGGTTTAGGCTCGCGAGCCGATCGAGCAGGTCGGGGATCGCCGCCTCGATGGCGTCGATCCGGCGCCGATGGATCTCGTAGACGACGGCGAACGTACCCGTGAGGAAGATCGCACCGACGGCGATCGGGACGTCGACCGCCTCCATCGTGAGGGTCCCCGTCGCGTACGCCCGGTACACCTGCCAGAAGATCGCGAGAACGGTCACGGGAACGGTGACAGCGAGTATCGCCGTCGGCCGCTCGAGGACCGTCTCGACGGGCCGGCCGACGCGGTTGCGGATCGCCTCGAACCGGCGGTAGATACGGAGGCGTTCGACGTTCGGACTGTCGCTTGCTACCCTGCCGCCGTCGGTCAGTCGGACGTCCGCGACGTCGCCCCGCCTCGTCTCACCCGAGACGGCCGCGTCGGCTCGCCCGGGGTTTATCACGTCGGTCACCATGCCCAGGTAGACGATGAAGGCGACGTTCGCGAACGGGAGGATGACGTAGATGAGCACCCGCAGGGGCTCTAAGGTATCACTGACGGCGAACCCGATGACGACGAGGATCGTGATCAAAAACAGCGGACCGGCGACGAGGACGGTCACGTACGCTTCCGCGAGCGTGGCGAGTAACTCGAGCATGCCCTCCTGTTGGGACTCGGCTTCCTCCTGGTAGTCGTGATACTCCCGCTCTAAGAACTCAGAGAGGCTCTGGCCGGACTGGAGGACGCTCGCGAGATTCTCGGAGAGTTCCCGCAGTTGCGGGCTCGCCGTTCGCTGGCCCATCGCCTGGACGGCGCTTATGACGTCCATCCCGAAGGTGTCAACGTTTCGCACTGCGATCTGGAACTCCTCTGCGGCGGCCCCGTAGGTGTCCTCGTTTTCGGCGACGATTCTGACCACCGTCGGGAACTCCATGCCGCTTTTCGAGAGCGCGTAGACGAACGCGATCGTCGCGGGCAGTGCCGCCTCGATCCGCCGTGCCCGGTTGTCGGCGACGTAGGAGGGGTACCACCAGCGAAGCCAGGCCGTCGCCCCGCCGGAGACGAAACCGATCGTCAGCGAGGAGACGGTGATCAGCGCGAACAACTCGAGGACGGTGAGGGCGGGGACGCCGCCGACGTCGGCGAGAAAGGCGAGAGCCCCGGGCAGTGACTCCCTGAGTACGTCGGGATCGATCGCGAGGACGGTGAGCAGCCCCCAGATGACGTACATTCCGGCCACACTGCCGACGACTGCGGCGATCGCGGCGTAGAGTAACGTCTTCGAGCCGTACTCGCGATAGGTGGTCGCAAAGTGTGCCTTTCGGAGAGCAGCCTGTCGGTCCGGGTGTTCACTCCGGAACTCCTCTACGTACCCGCCGAAGACCCCGATCGCGGTTCGCGTCAGGACGCGGTCGACGCCCTCGTGAACCCGCGCGAGGACCACCAGTACGACGGCGGCGACGGCGACGGCGAGCGGAGCGAAGTTCGAGACCGTCATGCGTCCGTCTCTACCGGACCCTCACCTGCCTCCGTGCTCTCGACGTCGGCGCGGTACTCCTCGATCGTCTCGAGGACGCTCTCCCTGTCGGCGTAGTACTCGTTTATCATGGCGGTAAACCGCCGGTAGTCGGTGATGCCCTGATCGAGCAGGTACTCGAGGAACGCCTCCCGGTTTCGCTTCTCGGTTAGCAGTTGTCCCTGTGTCCAGCCCCGTTCTTCGCGGATCTCCTCTAGGACGTGGCTGTTGGAACTGCGGTGGGTGTCACCCTCGCCGTCCCAGGTGTAGGCGGTCGAGTAGTCGAGTTCGCCGGTTCGCTGGTCGACCCCCTCGATCTCGGCGACGAGCCTGTTGCGGCGGACCCGCTCGTCGTCCATGCGGGTAAGCGTCTGGACCGAGAGGACGTCGAGACTCTGGACCATCGCCCGTGGAACGTTTATCGGCTCGTTCTCGAGTCGATTGATCGCCGTCTGCACCGAATCGGCGTGCATCGTCGAGTAGGTGGTGTGGCCGGTGTTCATCGCCTGAAAGAGGGTGATCGCCTCCTCACCACGGACCTCGCCGACGACGATGTACTCGGGGCGATGGCGCAACGCGGAGCGAAGCAGATCGTACATGGAGACGTCTTTGCCCTCGTTCATCCGCTCGCGGGTCACAGAGGAGAGCCAGTTGTCGTGATAGAGTTCGAGCTCGCGGGTGTCCTCGATGGTGAGAACCTTCGAACGCGGCGGGATGAACATCGAGACGGCGTTCATACTCGTCGTCTTCCCGGAGGCCGTCCCGCCGGCGAAGATCAGACTCTTGTTGTGTTCGATCGCGAGCCAGAGGTAGGCCATCTGTTCGACGCTGAACGTTCCGTACTCGATCAGGTCGATCGGTGTAAACGGCTCCTCGGCGTACTTTCGGACGGTAAACGCCGACCCTCGCGGGGTGACCTCTTGTCCCAGAGCGAGTTCGGCACGCGAGCCGTCGGGCAGGGTGGTCTCGACCATCGGATCGCCGATCGAGATGTGTTGCCCGGAGTGTTGGGCCAACCGAACGACGAAGCGATCGAGTTTCGCCTTCCCGAAGGAGATGTCCGTCCCGATGTCGGTGTAGCTGTCGTGGTAGACGAAAATCGGGAGGTCGTACCCGTCACAGGAGACGTCCTCGACGTAGGGGTCGTGCATGATCGGATCGAGCCGGCCGTACCCCCGGAAATCCCGGTGGAGGTAGTAAAACAGCCGGTAGAACGTCCGCAGGTCGACCCGACTCCCGTACCGTTCGAGGAGTTCGTGGACCGTCTCCCGGAGGAGTTCCTCCGGGTCGTCTCCCTCCCCTTTCCGATAGAGCAACGGATCGCGAACGTCCTCGAAAAGCGACTCGAGTAACACGCGCTCTTCATCGGTCAGTTCCGGTTCGACGGTGTGGTAGTAGTGGGTGTTGTCGGAGGGATCGAACTGGATCGAAACGAACGCGAAGGGGGCGTTCACCCAGTAGCGTTCGACCTCCCGGCGGCCCGCTATCCCGTCGAAACTGACGAGGGGACCGTGTGCTCTCGGCGAGTAGTTCGAGACCTCGAGGTGTGAGCCCCGGAGCATCTCGATCGCACGGGAGAGCGTCCGTCGAACACCCTCGAGCCGTGACGGCGTCTGACCGCCCCCCACGTTTCCGCCGTCACCTTCCCCCTCTGGCTCTCTCTGTTCGGACATCAGTAGACTCGGTAAACCCGGTAAATCCTCACTGTGAATCAAGGCCCGATCCACTTAAATCAGATGGTCGAACCGTCCGTGAACATAACCGATGGTTCCCGGGCAGGGTGACCGATGGCGGGCGTTACGTTCATACGGTGTCAGTACCAACGTAGGGGTACGGAATGAGGCGCGAGCACTTCACGCTGGACGTCAGCAACGTAGACTGGGTCGATACCGACGGAGAGCCACGAAAGCCGTCGGTCACGATCGATTTCACAGGTCCGGCGGCGGAACTTCGCGAGCGTCTCACCGGCCACGATGGCGAGATTCTCGAAGCGACCGAGACCGACGTCGCTCTCCGACTCCAAGAACCACTCGGCGACGGCGCGGCCGGCGTCGTCAGCGTCACCGACCGGATCACCGGCGAGTTCGTCCTCGAGTTGAACGAAGCGGCCGAGGACGTCCTCGCGTTCATCACGGCCGCACGGAACTACGGGGAGGCCACCGCCGACGACGACGGCCGCTACGAGGTGCGGATCGAGTTAGACGGCGAGGAGGTCGTCACCTACGACAAGCGGACCTTCCTCGTCTACGACGACGAGGGTGATCTCCTGCGCCAGCACAGCCTGATCCCGAGTGGCGTCGAACTCTGAACACGACCCGGTAGGCGACCGCGCCGACCTGTGACAACAGAGCCCGAGGACGTGAAAGACGACGACATCGAAGTCGAGATCGACGTCGAAACCGAGCACGGAGCGCCCGGCACGGATCGGCGAGACCGACCCACTGCCGACGCCGGCGAAGACCCCTCACTCGAGGACGAACTCGGGAGCATCGACGTCCGGACCACGCCAGAGGGGTACGTAGAGGGACGGGTCACCGACCTGTGGTCAGCCGACGAGACCACCGTCGGCCTCGAGGTAACCCTTCCCCACGACGGGACGACGACGTTCGACCTCGAGAAGCCGATCCCGTGGTCTCCGACGTTTCTTCTGGCCCGGATCGTCGAGGACGTCGGGTACGACGCCGCCTCGATCGACCACCTCGTCGGCGAACCGGTCTACGTCGCCCGGACCGACGCGGGGCCGACAGCCGAGGAAGTGAGTGAAGACTGGTGGAGTTCGACGCTCGAGACGACGGGCAACGCCGTGCTCTCGACACTCGGCGGCCGCTACCGCCTCGAGGAAGAGGCGAGTCCGGAGTGGCGGCTGGTCGACCCACTCGAGCGAGCCCCCGACGACGAGGGGAGGCGTTCGGCGGCGTCGGTTACGGCGATCTCGAGGCTGTTGGTCGTCGCCGGGACGATCGTCGCCGCCGCCGGCGCACTGGTCGGGACGACCGGGACGCTCGCGGTCTCGAGTGCGGTCGTGGGGGCGACGCTTCCGGGACTCGCGCTCGTCGTGCTCGGTTTGCACCTCCTCGATCGCGGGGACGAGTGATCACTCGAGGGCCTTTCGCATCTCGAGGACCGGGACCTCGACGTCTCCGTACTCGACCACCCGATCCGTCACCGGCGTGTAGCCCTGCTTCTCGTAGAACGGAACGGCGTTCAGCGAGGGCGGTCGTCGCAGGCCTCCTCGGCGACCCCTTCGATCGAGCGTCTGTTTATCGTACAGATTCGATCGAGGTCGTCCGTCGTCGCTTCGCGGAGGTCGCTGTCCATACCAGTAGACGCCGTCGACTCGAGTAAAACCACTTTCTCTCCTCGAGTGATCCTGTTGTAAAGGGGCCACAGATCAGGGCGCGTAGTAGTACTCGCCCTCGCGTTTCTGTTCGCGGTCGAGTTGGGAGTCGGGCTTGTTGATCCGCGGACGCGAGGTGCGCTCGTCCCGGCGAAACGTGACCTCGAGGTTCGCCAGGAACTCGTTCATGCCCCCGCGCATGGTCTGTGGTGTGCCGGCCCGACCGTAGCGGGCGGGTTCGCCGTCGAAGACCATCATGCGGTCTGCGAGTAAGTCCAGCATGTAGATGTCGTGGTCGATCACGAGCACCGTCGCGTCCTGTTGTTCGGCGTACCGGCGGATCGCACTCGTTGCCTGGACGCGCTGTTCGACGTCTAAGTGTGCGGAGGGCTCGTCGAGCAAGTAGAGGTCGGCGGAGTCAGAGAGGCAGGCAGCGATGGCCACCCGCTGGCGCTCACCCCCGGAGAGGTCCGCGAGGTTCTGTTCCATGATGCGCTCGAGTTGCAGCGGCCCCGCGATTTCGGTGTTCCAGTACGACGAACCGAACTGGTCGGTGATCGAAGAGAGGAAGGCGTCGACGCGCATGTGCTGGTCGATGGTGACGTACTGGGGTTTATACGAGATCTCGAGGTCGAGATCGGCGTCGCCCTCGTCGGGCTCTAAATTGCCCGTCAGCAGTTTCGCGAACGTCGATTTCCCGATCCCGTTGGGGCCGACGATCCCCAGCACCTCGTTTTCGCGGACCTCGCCGCCTTCGACCTCGAGGGTAAAGTCGCCGTCGCCGTAGCGTTTGGTGAGATCCGGGTATTCGACTAAGCTGCTGGCTGTGCTTACCGCACGCGGGGCGTGTTCTTCGAACTCGATCCGGTTCGGACGGATCCGCATGTTCTCGTTCTCGAGGTACCCCGAGAGGTACTCGTTGATGCCGTTTCGGACCGATTTCGGCGAGGTGATGACACCGTAGGCTCCGGGCTCACCGTAGGCGACGTGGAGGGTGTCACAGAGCAGGTCCAGGATCGCGAGGTCGTGTTCGACGACGAGCATCGATTTCCCTTCCTCTTCGGCGAGTTCCCGGATCAGCCGGGCGGCGGTCACGCGCTGGCCGATGTCGAGGTAGGGTGTGATCTCGTCCAGGAAGTAAAAGTCGGTGTCGCGTGCGAGCGTGGCCGCGAGTGCGACCCGCTGGAGCTCGCCACCGGAGAGGTCGTCGATCGACTGGTCCATGACGGGACCGATCGAGAGCCGGTCTACGAGCGAATCCAAGGCGTCGCGTTCGTCCGTGCGCTCGAGTAACTCCCGGGTGTTACCGTCGAAGGAGTTGGGGATCTGGTCGACGTACTGGGGTTTGCGGGCGACCGTGATCTCGCCGTCCCGGATCGCACCGATGTAGTCCTGGATCTCGGTGCCCCGGTAGGCGTCGAGGACTTCGTCCCAGTCCGGCGGGTCCCCGTGGCGACCGAGGTTGGGCTCGAGTTCGCCGGCCAGGATGTGGACGGCGGTGGTTTTCCCGATCCCGTTGGGGCCGAGGATACCCGTCACCTGTCCTTCCTGTGGGGCGGGTAACCCGTAAAGGGAGAAAGCGTTCTCGCCGTAACGGTGGGCGGGGTCGTCGGTGAGTTCCTGTGGGAGGTTGATGATCTCGATGGCGTCGAACGGACACTTCTCGACGCAGATCCCACAGGTTTCCCCGAGACAGATCTCCTCGGAGATGTGTACCTGGTCGGCCCTGCCCTGCTGGGTCTCCTCGCCCCGGAGAGTGATACACTCCTTGCCGGTTCGGTTCGGTGGACAGTAGTTCTTACACTCGTAGCTACACCGGTCGGGCTGGCACCGCTCTAGGTCGACGACTGCGATACTATCGTCCGCCATGTTAGACTCCCGCC
>LKNC01000086.1 GCA_001564255.1 Natrialbaceae archaeon Tc-Br11_E2g1 | reverse complement strand
TCGGATCGACGAAGACGGCCACGTCGAAGAAATCCGTGAGTCCGAGCGACTCGAGTTTCAGCGATTGCATCCCCTCTGTGCCGTTCGTGATGAGACCGACGGGACCGCGTCCGGCGGCGGATTCGAGGGCGGCTTGCGCGCCCGTCCGGTATCGGACGCCGCCGGGGTCGAGCGTCTCGAGGTACGCCCCACCGAGTTCGGGGGCGACGGCGGGGTCGACGCCGGCACGCTCTGCTGCCTCCGCGAACAGCGCCTCGAAGTACTCCTCGTCGGTCTCGGCGTCGACGACCGCGTTGGAGGCACTCCGCAGCCCGGCCACCGTACAGAACTGCTCGACGCCGGCGCGTTCGAAGGCGGCCTCGAGGAGCCCCTCCCGGCCCTGGATCGGCTCACAGATGGTGTTGTCGAGGTCGAAGAAGATCGCGTCGTAGGAAGGCATACCCTCTCCACTAGCACCCCGACGGCCCTGAACGTTTTGCCTGGTAGACACTCCCTTTCAATCGATCGTCCCGGGGTGGACTGTGGCGGCGGCTGTCGATTCCGCCACGTTCAAGCCCGTCGCCTTCGAGAGTCGAGCTATGACGAGAGCAGTCTGGGTCAAAGCCGACGACGCAGTCGGCGACTGGGACGACCGCCGGGCACGGATCACGAACGCCTTAGAAGCGGGTGCCGACTGGGTACTGGTCGACGAGGAGGACGTCGCCCGGGTGCGTGAACTCGGGGAGATCAACGTCGCCGCGTTCCGGACCGACGGCGACGTGACGGTGATCGACGACGCAGAGGACGAGGAGACCGACTCCGACGTGCGCCCCGACGCCTACATCGTCGGCAAAGACGGCGAGGGGGACGCGACGATCGACCTCCCTTCGGACTTCTCGGGCTCCGCTGACCTCTCGACGCTACGCCGGAACGGTGACGCCGAGTACGGCTCTTACGTGCGCATTTTGGGCAAAGAGTACGAGGCCTTCGCCGAGGCCGCCGCCGAGGACGGCGAGTACACGATCGTCGTCGGCGAGGACTGGACGATCATCCCCCTCGAGAACCTGATCGCCCGGATCGGCGAGGAGACCGAACTCATCGCGGGGGTGACGAGCGCCGAGGAAGCCAAAACCGCCTTCGAGACCCTCGAGATCGGCTCCGATGCCGTCTTGCTCGATTCGGACGACCCCGACGAGATCCGAAAGACCGTCGAGGTCCGCGAGGAGGCCGATCGCGAGAGCCTCGAGTTACAGTGGGGCGAACTCCTCGAGATCGAACGTGCCGGTTCGGCCGACCGGGTCTGTGTCGACACCGCAAACTTACTCGAACACGACGAGGGGATGCTCATCGGCTCGATGTCCCGTGGACTCGTCTTCGTCCACGCGGAGACCGCCGAATCACCGTACGTCGCCTCCCGGCCGTTCCGGGTCAACGCCGGCGCGGTCCACGCCTACGTTCGCACGCCCGAGGGCGGGACGAAGTACCTCTCTGAGCTCCGGAGTGGCGACGAGGTCCAGGTCGTCGACCTGGAGGGGCGGACCCGCGAGGCGATCGTCGGGCGGGTAAAAATCGAGAAACGACCGATGTTCCGACTCGCACTCGAGACCGCGAAGGGCGACCGCGTCGAGACCCTCCTCCAGAACGCGGAGACGATCAAGGTCGCCACGTCCGAGGGCCGAACGGCGGTGACCGACCTCGAGGAAGGCGACGAGCTCAAACTCCACTACGAGGATACGGCTCGCCACTTCGGCGAGGCAGTCACCGAGAGCATCATCGAGAAATGACGAGGGCGGCAACGACGTCCGTCCGGCAGCACTAGTCGGCCTCTTCTCTCTCGGTTTCGGGCTCGAGACGGGTCGTACACCAGTGACAGAAGTCGATATCCTCGTCGAGTTCTTTCCCACAGTGTGGACAGCTCGGGCCGTCATCCCCGGCGTTCGAGCCCGCCCCCCGCGGATAGCCGACTGCCCGGAGTGCCGAATCGACCGCCGCGAAGAACACGATAAACGAGAGCATAAACTGGTTGAGCCGCGAGGTCTCGGTTTCGAATATCGTCGTCGCTTCCGACACCGAGCCGGCAGCCGAGAGCGACTCGAGTGGGAAGAAAAACACGGCAGTGAGGACGAACAGTCCGGCAAAGAGCAGGGCTCGCCCCCAGTCCCGAATCAGGGCGTGGCCAGCGCCGGGGAAGAACACCGAGAGTCCCGCAGCGGCCAGCGCGCGAATCCAGGTCATCAGTGGTCGATACTCTCGAGCGCGCGAGGTTAACTTCTTCGAGTGCGACCGGGACCGAAACCGTTGTGTTCGTCAGTTCCCGTGAGACCGTCTCGATCCGAGGCGGTTGCGTCGTGAGTGATAGGTGTGGGCGAGCGCGGAGACCGAAAACATCGCGAGCAGGACCACCGAGAGGACACGGCCGGGGACGCCGCCGAACGGGAAGACCGCCAGCCACGACAGTGCCACCATCGTCGTGCCGATGCCGGCGAGTCCGAGATAACAGAGACTCCAGGGGATGTCCCCCTCCGGGACGTACTCCAGGTACACCTGGAACTCCCGGGTGTCGTCGGTGAGTTCCACCTCTCCACGGGAGGGGTCGTACTCGATCGCCCCCGCCTCGGCCAACTTCGGGAGATGGGACTGGCGAAGCGCCGTGTACACACGCTTTCGTTCCTTCCAGGAGAGGGTCTCTGTGGGTTCTCCGTACTCCCACTCCGCCAGCGTATCGACCAGCGTCCGGAGGTCGACCCGCGGTTCGTCGTGGGCCTCGAGGTACTCGAGGACTCGCCGCCGTCGTCCGTTGCTCAACACGGTGAATATCTCCTCACGCGAGATATCCGCCGACTCAGCCACAGGTGTCTCCGGGGCTACGATGGGGTCTCCGTCGTTCACGTGTCTCCCCCCGATTCGGGCGTATACGGGGGTACCCGAAACCGACGGTTAAACATGAGGGGGCTGTCCCCGGGTGAACCCGGCGTTGATGAAATAAACCGCCGGCTGAACGTCTTCGGCTCGGACGCGTCGGCCTCGAGTCGGGGACGGTGACCGTCACGACGAGGGATACGTTCCCCCTACCACTGTGAATCGCCAGGACAGTGGCTCCGTTGGTCCCCCCTGAAACGTGATAGGCTCCACGGGAAGAACGTCATTGCTGTGTATACACAAAGGTGAGACTCCCGTCTCCCCGAACGGTTCGGCGCCCTCCCCCCACCGAGGCCGGGGAAGGCGACGGACAAACGACAACACATGAAACGACGTACCTTCCTGCTCGGATCCGGCACCGCCGCCACGACAGGCGCGACGCTCGTCGGTTCGGGCGCGTTTTCGGGAGTCGTATCGAAACGCGAGACGCGGATCTCCGTCGCCCACGACAGGGACGCGTATCTCGGCTTGAAACGAAGCGACGGGCCAAACAGGAGTTACGTCGACTACGACGACAAAAAGCACCTGCGGGTCCGCCTGAGCAAGAAGAACCCGACCGAGGGCGGTGGGGAGGGGGTAAACTCCGACTCGATCAGCTGGTTCGACAACCTCTTTGGCGTCTGTAACCAGGGAAAAGAGCCGGCGAAGATCTTCTTTCTCAAGAAAGGCGACCGGCCCGAACGGGTTACATTCTACCACGGGAGCTTCGATACGGGATACGAGGTCGTCTCCGGACAGACACTCGAGGTCAGCGAGTGTCTCGAGGTCGGCCTCTCTACGTACACGAAAAGCATCGAGGCGTTCACACAGCTTCTCGAGTCGGTCGTCATCGTCGCCGTCGCAGAGAGCGCCTTCACCAAGGAGACCCGCCCGGAGAAACTCCTCGAGACGGTCGAGTTGACCGGGAAGGACGCCGACGACTGGGTTCTCAACGAACCGTGATCCGAACCCCCGCCACCCGATCACCGGGCGGGGCGGCCCCCGGGCCGGTGAGGACGCGATGAACCGCCGGTCCGTGCTGAAATACGGCGGGCTCGGCCTCGGTGGCCTCCTCGTCGGCGGGGTCGTCCACAGACGGCGGTCCGGCAGGACGGAGGTCGTCTCCGACGGCGACAACACCTCGGTCCACGACGGTGACGAGGACGAACCGGGGAAACCCGAAGGCGGCGACGCCATCGAGATCGACCTCGAGCGCGAAGCCGACGGGGTCAACTCCGATTCGGTTACGTTCGTCCACGGCGCGTTCACCGTGTGCAATCGCGGCAAAGACGAGACCCCGATCTGGGTCGACGCCGACCCCATCGAGAACGCCCGCGGGGAGGCGTCGGTCCGGTTCTACCGCGACCGTTCGCTCGGGGATCGGATCGACGACCCGTCGTCGGCAGTCGACCTCGCCCCAAAGGAGTGTCTGCCCGTCGGCGTGATGACCCGGACGTTCGGCCTCTCTGCCGACGGACCACTCGTCGACAAGGTTGTGGTTCGATCCGACCGCGACGCTCACAGGTGATGGTTTCGCCCGACGACGACGGTTGGCTTCCGTGACAGTCACCGCTCGAAGACCGTCATTACCGGATACCACTCACCGATTACTTACTACCGACGACGCCGCGGTCACGGACGTGACTCGCCCGTTTACACGTCCAGCTCCCGGCCTCACCGACGCCAGTGACGACTGCAGCGACGATCCACACAGCCCACGGGACCGGCCGAGCGACCGACACCGCGATCGGTCAAGGGGAACGCGGGGATGAGTGTGCGGCGAGCACTCGAGATCGTCCTCGTGGCCACGGCCCTGCTCGTGGCCGCGTCGCTGGTCCTCGGGTTCGTCCTCGGTCAGCCGGTCGCGCTGTCGTACGTCGAGACCGGGAGCATGGAGCCGACGATCGACGAAGGTGACGGGTTCGTCGCGATCCCCTCGCCGGTCGCCGGCCCGATCGAGGAAGGGGACGTGATCGTCTACGACGCCCAGGAAGTCGACGGCGGCGGCCTCACGACCCATCGCGTGGTCGGGGCAACCGACCACGGCTACGTGACGAGAGGTGACGCCAACGCGGTCACAGACCAGGACGGCGCGGAACCCCACGTCACCGACGGGCAGGTCGTCGCGACGGCGTTGCAGGTACACGGCGAGGTAGTGACGATCCCACACCTCGGAACTGCGGTGGCGGGCGTCCAGAGCGGTCTCGAGGCGGCCCAGCTTCGGCTCGCTGGCATACTCGGCACTGGTGCCGTGCTCGGATCCCGGGGCCTCTCGTACCTGTTGCTCGGGTTCGGGCTCGTGGTCATCCTCGCTGGACTCGTCGGTGGCGTCTCGAGGGTTCGAACGCGGGCACGCTCGCGCTCGCGCAGTGACGTCTTCGACGCGCGGACACTCGTCCTCGGAACGGCCGTGGTCCTCTGTCTGGTGTCGGTCGTGACGATGGCCTCGATGTCCGCCACGACGGAGTTCGGCGTCGTCAGTTCGGAGTACGACTCCGGTGCGTCCCACGTGATCCCGGCCGGGGAGACCGACGAGCAGACCTATGAACTGCGAAACGGCGGTGCATTACCGGTCGTCTCGATCACCGAGCCGGCGAGTAGTGGGGTCGCGGTCGACGAGGAACCGACGCGGCTCGATCGGGGCGGGGCGACGAACGCGACAGTCGAGGTTACCACGCCGCCCGAAACCGGCTACTACCTGTACTCTTTCGTCGACTACCGGTACTTCGCCGTCTTACCGACACCGGTGATCGCGGCCCTCCACGCGGTCCACCCGTGGATCGCAACGGCCGCCGTCACGGGCGTGGTCGTCTCGGTTTTCACACTGCCGTTCGCGTTGCTCGTCGGGACCGGACGGATCCGGACCCGCGAGCGGCGGCGATCGGGTCGACAGCACACCTTCCTGAGGAGATTACGATGAATACGATCGACGTTCGACACGACGGGGGTATCGACCATGAACACTGACCGACTGGCGGTCCGCCTGCGGGCGGTCACCGACGAGTGGTTCGTCCTCGTCGTCGCGGTCTTGCTCGCCGTGGCCCTCTTTGGGGGCTGGATGGCCTACTCGGCGTACGCCGAGGAGCCGGAAGCCGAGACCGAAGAGCAGACCGTCGAGGCGTGGTCCTCGACCGGTGGCTTCAGTCACAGCGCCGAAGTCCAGCGGCCGAACGAGGTCTTCGAGGTCGACGAACGACTCTCGAACCAGCCGGCGTACTTCACACGGGTCGCGCCCGAACTCGAGGGCGAGTTCACCCACAGCTACAGCGCAGACAGCGGTGACGTCACCGTCGACCTCTCCCTCGAGCGCCAGACCCGAGCCGTCGACGACGACAGCGAGTACTGGTCGACGGGCGAACCGCTGAACTCGACTACCCGAGAGGGTGTCGAACCGGGCGAGGAGGTGCGTGGCCCGTTTGCCATCGACGTCCCCGCGATGGAAAACGAGACCGACCGGATCGAGGCCAGCCTGGGAAGCTCCCCCGGTGACGTCGAAACGGTCGTCGTCGCCCACGTCGGCCTCGAGGGCACGATCGACGGCGAGACCGTCAGCCAAACCGACAGCTACGAGCTGCTGGTCGAACCCGACGGTGACACCTACCGCGTCGACGGCCCGGCCGGTGAACGCCAGACCGCAGAGCGCACAGCGGAGGTCGAAGCCACGGGAGCCCAGAGCGCGGCCGGGCCGATCCCGGGTGCGATCGTGACGGTCCTCTCGCTTGCCACACTCGGCGCGCTCGCGGTCGGCAAATCGAAGGACACCCTCGCGCCCGCGGAGGTCGACCTCGAGCGTCTGCGTCTCGAGAACGAACGCGCCGAGTTCGACGACTGGATCTCCACCGGTTCGATCCCCGAGGACGTAAGCGAGCGCACGCGGGTCGAAATCGACACACTCGAGGACGTAGTCGACGTCGCGGTCGACCACGATCGGCGGGTGATCGAAGACCGCGAGGCCGAGGGCGTCTACTACGTTCTCGAGGACGAGTTGCTGTACGTCTACGAGCGGGATGCGCTGGCGGAAGACGCGGAGCGAGCGGGACTCGAACCCCCCGAGGGTACGGACCCGCTCGCTGACGACGAGGGGTAGCCGGAACTGGCGTTTCTCGGCCGTCGGATCGGTTCGGATCGCCGCTGGCAGTTCGTCACTACCCCCCCGACGCCGATGGGCGCGCTCACGACGACCCCACGGCTACCGACACAACGAGGCGTGGTCGTCGTTTCGTGTCGGTCACGGTCCGGGTAGTGGTCGACTACCAGGGGGTTGTGTGCCGGTTACAGAACTCCCGGGAAAGCCCACGGCCTCGGCCGTCCGGGGGATGTCACCAGCGTCGTGTGACCGGTTCGTTCGTGGGTAATCGTCAGCCACGGGTGAAAATCCTCTAGAAGGACCCGTTAACCACCCGTACCAACGACTCCCCGAGCCGTGCCTACCACCCGTACGGGAAGGGGCGAAACCGCAAGACTGGGGCCGATTAACCTCGCGTACCAAACCCCCTAAGACGGTCGCCGTGGTCTGTCGATGTATGAGCAGCGCAACGATGGCCCCCACCGACCTCTCGAGCAAGCAACATCGAATCCTCCGGTACCTCCAGGAGAGGGCTGTTACCAAGACCTACTTCAAGTCCCGACTCATCGCCGAGGACCTCGAGATGACCGCAAAGGAAGTCGGCTCGAACATCACCGCACTCCAGGAGGGCGACTACGACGTCGAGATCGAGAAGTGGGGGTACTCCTCGAGTACGACCTGGAAGGTCAGCGTCTAGTCGTCGAACCGCTGTTTCCGTCGTGGCCCCCCGACTGTCGCCGATTTCTCCCACCGTCAGCCGTCGTAACTGACGAGGTCGTCGGCGTTTGCGGCCAGTCCCGCCGCCCGCTCGTCGAAGGAGTCGGCGTGACGAACGAGCAACATGAGAACCGTCTCGGGACGCTCGAGTACGTAACCGTCCTCCCGGGAGAGGACGCCGGCGTCCTCGAGTTCGCCGGCGTACTTGCTCACGGTGGGGGACGAAACCCCGAGGGAGTCGGCGAGACCGCCCGTGGTCGCCTCGGGGTTTTCCAGCAGTTCGACCAGCATACCACGGGGGGTCTCCCGGCGGAGGTAGCCGAGGGCCGCCTTCTCGAACCCGTCGAACCTGCCGGCGGGGACGAAGCGTTTGTAGTCACCATCGCGGTACCGCTCTATGGCCCCGTCGTCCTCGAGGCGACGCAGGTGGTGTTGGGTCTCGCCCGTCCCGAGTCGGAGGTCGTCCCGGATCTTCGAGAAGTGTGCACCCGGGGTAGTAGAGAGGTACCCGGTGATGGCGTCGCGGGCGTCGCTCTCGCCCGTCTCCGCCGAGGCCGACTCCGAGAACCGGGCGGCGAGCGGGGCGGAGGCCCCGACGGCGGCAAAGCGCCGTAACGTCGCCCGTTTCTCCTCGTCGACCGACTCACGCGTTCCCATTGTGTGTACACTGGATAGACGGGACCACCGGTAAAACGCGTTTCGCTCCGCCTCGTTCACTGATCGGAGACTGTCTCCGTCGTGTCAATGAGTTTTCTTCGGTACTGTTCGAGAAGAACGCGTTTCGTAGACGCCGGAAGCGAGACGACCGATTCCGCGGGCCGATCAGCTCTTGAACTCCTGGTCCATCTCGTCGATCACTTCGTTGGGGTCTTTGATCTCCGCGGCGTCTTGCCCCTCTTTGATTGCTTGGGCCTGTTGTTCCATCGCTTCGACGTCCATCTCGGCTTCCTCGTCGATCTCGCCGATGATCTCGCTGATGTCGTCCAGGCCGATCAGTTCGCGGGTCTCCTCGTCGAACTCGAGGCTATCTAAGATCTCACCGTCGTCTCTGACGTCACTGCCCGCGAGGTGTTTGCCGTAGCGGCCGACCATCGATGACAGTTCCTGTGGGACGATGAACGTCGAGGACTCGCCCTGGCCGATGTCGGCGAGGGTCTCCATCCCCCTCTCGATGATCGCGCGTTCGCCCATCGATTCGGCCGACCGAGCACGCAGAACGGTCGAGATCGCATCACCCTGTGCTTCGAGGATCTGGCTTTGCTTTTCACCCTGGGCGCGGATGATGTTCGACTGTTTGTCACCTTCTGCCGTCTCGACCGCACTGCGGCGTTCACCCTGTGCCTCTAAGATCATGGCACGGCGTTTGCGCTCTGCGGAGGTCTGTTGTTCCATCGCGCGCTGGACGTCCTTGCTCGGGTTGACCTCACGGACCTCGACGCTCTCGACGCGGATCCCCCACTCGTCGGTGGGTTCGTCGAGTTCGGTCCGGATTCGCGCGTTGATCTCCTCGCGTTTCGAGAGGGTGTCGTCGAGTTCCATGTCACCGATGACCGCACGCAGGGTCGTCTGGGCGAGGTTCGAGACGGCGCGCTTGTAGTCGTCGACCTCGAGGAACGCCTTCTTCGCGTCCATGACCTTGATGTAGACGACGGCGTCGGCGGTCACGGGGGAGTTGTCCCGCGTGATCGCCTCCTGGCGTGGAACGTCTAAGGTCTGGGTTCGCATGTCGAACCGGTAGGTGTTCGAGACGAACG
>LKNC01000085.1 GCA_001564255.1 Natrialbaceae archaeon Tc-Br11_E2g1 | reverse complement strand
CGAGGGCCTCCTCGAGGTCCAACTTATCGAGCCACGTCCGGAGCCCCTCGTCGGTGGGCGGCCGGCGGGCGAGCAGCCGGTCGGGCAGGTACTCCCCCGAGAACCCATCACGCCACGCATCCGGAACCTCCTCGGCGGCGACCGTCACCTCGAGGGCACCGGTCTCGAGGCGGTCGGCGGCCAGCGCGAGGGTGACGTGGGAGAGCGTGTTCGACTCGATCCGGTTGGCGTGGGTCTCGAGGACGGTCTCGGCGATCGCCACGAAATCCTCGGCGGCGAAGGGGTCGAGTGCAAGAAGGGTCTCGACGGCCACGCCCGTGGCCGAGGGGGTCGAGCTGTCGGTTAGCTCCTGTGGCCGGGTGAGGAGTGACTCGCCGCTCTCGGGGGTAAAATAGAGCGTTCCCTGACTCTCGTCGAAAAACTCCGCCTCGATCGTCCGGGCGAGGTCGAGCGCGAACGCGAGGTGGTCGACGTCGCCCGTCGCCTCGTAACAGCCCAGTGCGCCACGGGCGAGGAAGGCGTAGTCCTCGAGGTAGCCCGAGACGGCGACGTCCCCACCGTGAGACCCCGTCTCACGAGCCTCCGAGCGTGGCTCGGAGACGTCTTTGTACCGTCGGGAAAGCCGCCCCGAATCGGCGTCCCAGAGCCGCTCGCGGACGAACTCGAGGGCGTCGACGGCCGGCTCGGCGTAGGATTCATCCAGGACCAGCGCGGCCTCGGCGAACGTCGCGATCATCATCCCGTTCCAACTCGCCAGTATCTTCTCGTCGCGGTTGGGTCGTGGGCGCTCCTCGCGGACCTCGGAGATCGTCTCGACGGCGGCCTCGAGTCGGTCCTCGAGCAGGTCGGCCTCGAGGTCGAACTCCGCGGCTAACCCCTCGATCGGGGTCTCGACGTTGAGCACGGTCGTCCCCTCGAAGTTGCCCGACTCGGTGACGCCGAAGCGCGTACAGAAGAGGTCGGCCGCGAGGTCGTCCCCGAGGACTTCCCGCACCTCCTCGGGTGTCCAAACGTAGAACGCCCCTTCCTCGCGGTCGCCCTCCTCGTCGGGGCTCTGGGCGTCCAGCGTCGAGAAGAACCCACCCGCCTCGTGGGTTAGTTCGCGTTCGACGAACTGGAGGGTTTCCTCGACGACCTCGGCGTACCGGTCCTCGCCGGTGACCTGGTAGCCAGCCAGGTACGCCCGGGGGATGTCGGCGTTGTCGTAGAGCATCTTCTCGAAGTGTGGGACGGTCCAGTCGGAGTCGACACAGTAGCGATGGAAGCCGCCCCCGACGTGGTCGTAGAGCCCGCCGTCAGCCATCGCCTCGAGGGCCTCTATGGCGACCTCGCGGTAGGCCTCACGGCCCGTCCGATCGTAGGCCCGAAAGAGCGCGTGGATCCGGGCGGGCTGGGGGAACTTCGGCCCGTCAGTGCCGAAGCCGCCGTTGTTCCGGTCGGCGTTACGCAGGGCGGCGTCGGCGGCGGATTCGACCACTTCACTCGAGGGACCGCCCGTCCGGCCGACGGCGCTTCCGGTCCCCTCCAAGCGGTCTCTGGCCGCCTGGGTCCACTGTTCGGCGCGGTTCTCGACTTCCTCGCGGTCATCCTCCCAGGCGTCGGTGAGCCGTTCTAAGACGTCGAGAAAACCCGGCTGGCCCCGTGCCGACTCCCTCGGGTAGTACGTCCCGACGTGGAAGGGTTTGCCCTCCGGGGTGAGCCACGCCGAGAGGGGCCAGCCCCCACGACCCGTAACGAGCTGGCAGACGGTCATGTAGATGCTGTCGACGTCCGGGCGTTCCTCGCGGTCGACCTTGATCGGGACGAAGTTCTCGTTTAGGAGGTCGGCGACCCCCTCGTCGGCGAAGCTCTCCTCTTCCATCACGTGACACCAGTGACACGCGGAGTAGCCGACGGAGAGGAAGATGGGCCGATCGTGCTCGCGGGCGGCCTCGAGGGCATCCTCGTCCCAGGGTTGCCAGTTGACGGGGTTGTCGGCGTGTTGGCGGAGGTACGGACTCTCCTCGTCGTCCAGTCGGTTCCGCCGGGTTGGGGGTACCATACCCGACTTACGCTCGAGAATCATAAAAGCACGGCGGTGATTGATAAAACGGGAGGTAGTACGTTCACGACCGTCTCGCGCCCGATCAGTAGAGCCGACGGCAACGGACGGGTGAGCGAACACAGCGCTTATCAAAGCACGGTCTTTCGGTGCAGATAGACAGAGATGGGGACCGGGAGGCCAACTGAGGGTTCGAACGTATCGCCGGGACCGGCAGGGCCGGTCCTCGACGCGATCCCGGAGGCCGTCGTCCTCACGGATCCGGACACGAGAGAGGTAGTGGGCGCAAACGACGCCGCGACGGAGCTTTTCGGGCGCTCACGCGAGACGCTGGCCGGGATCGACCTCCGGGAGTTGTTCCCGGAGGACCCCTGGCGGGAGACGATCGGTGGACCCACACGGACCGACCGTCTCTAGGACGGCTCCCCCCTCCCCGTCGAGACCCCACGCGGGGACCGCCGTCGGGTCGAGGTCGCCACCGATCGGTTCGAACACGACGGGGAGGAGTACCTGCTCGCGCGCTTTCGGGAGGTGGGCGACGACTCCGACCACGAACGGGACCGGCGCAAGGACCTCTTCGGGAAGGTCCAGGAGATGGCCGACGTCGGGGGCTGGGAGTACGACGTCCGTTCCGGTGAGATCTGGTATACGGAGTACGTGTATGACCTCTGTAACCTGTCCGGCGAGGACACGCCGTCTATCGCCGAGGGCGTCGAGCTCTTCCACCCCGAAGACAGACACGCCGTCGCCGAGGCGTTCGAACGGGCGATCGAACACGGTGAACCGTACGACCTCGAGGCCAGACTCCTCGTGACCGACGGCGAGACGAAGTGGGTCCGGACCAAAGCCGAACCCCAGTACGAGGACGGGACGGTCACGCGGGTTCGCGGAACGGTCCAGGACGTCACCGACCGGAAAGAACGGGAGCGGGAACTCGAGCGAAGCCGGGAACGCCTCCAGGTGCTCTTCGATAAGTCCCCCGACGTGATCATCGTCCACGACGTCGACGGGACCGTCCTGGACATAAACGAGAAACACGCCGAGAACCTGGGGTACACCCGCGAGGAACTGCTCTCGATGGACGTCTCGGAGTTCGAGGTCGGTACCAACGAGGGCGTCCTCGAGGAGGTCTGGTCCGGGATGGACGTCGGCTCACGACGTGAGGTGCGCGGTGCCCACCGACGAAAGGACGGCTCGACGTTCCCCGTCGAGGTCTGGCTCAACAAGATCGAGATCGACGGACAGGAACGCATCCTCGCGGTCAGCCGTGACATAACAGAACGCGAGGAGCGCGAACAGGAACTGGCCCGGTTCCGCCAGGCGATCGAGGCCGCCGGTCACGCCATTTTCCTCACCGACCGTGACGGAACGATCACCTACGTGAATCCCGCGTTCGAGGAGATCACCGGCTACACGGCCGGGGAGGCGATCGGTGAGAACCCAGCTATCCTCAACTCCGACGAGATGCCCGACGGCTACTACGAAAAGCAGTGGCGGACCATCCTCACAGGGGAACTGTGGGAGGAACTCATCGTCAACAGGCGCAAATCCGGAGAACTCTACCACGCCCACCAGACGATCGCGCCGATCACCGACGACGGGGAGGTCACGGAGTTCGTCGCGATCCAGACGGATATCACCGAACGGAAAGAACGAGAGCAGCAACTGAATACCCTGGACCGAGTGCTCCGGCACAACCTCAGGAACGAACTGAACGTCGTCGAAGGTCACGCGGAAGTGATCCAGAATGTGGGGTCGGACACCGTCGTGACACACGCACATGGGGTCCTCGAGGGTACCGAGAAGCTTCTAGACACCGCCGAGAAAGGACGCAAAGTCACCAGGATCCTCTCGGAAACGCCCCACGTGACGCGTATCGATCTCGTCGACCTCGTCGAAGCGGTCGGGGCGTCCGTCCGGGAGAAATACCCGGACGCGACCGTCGAGGTCGACACGCCGGAACGAGCGCTTGTCGACGCGACCGGACGGCTCGAGGCGGCGATCACGGAACTGGTCGAGAACGCGATCGACCACAGCGACCGGGCCGAACCGACAGTCGAGATCGGCGTCGTCGTCGCCGGCGAGACCGTCCGCGTCCACGTCGCAGACGACGGTCCCGGCATTCCGGAAATGGAACGGAAGATCCTGGAGGAAACCCGGAAAGAGGAGGACCTCTATCACGGCAGCGGGCTCGGCCTGTGGTTCGTCCACTGGGTCGTCCGCCGGTCATACGGGGACCTCGAGTTCGAGGAGAACGACCCCCGCGGGAGCGTCGTCACGATCGAACTCGAGCGGGCGACGACCGAGTGACTGGCTCGGTTCGACCGTCAGGGCTGACAGGCGGGTTCGGATCCGGATACGAGGGCCTCGAGCTCGTCGACGAGCAGGTCCCACGCACGTCTGGCACCGAGTATATTGCGGGCGAACGGCCCCAGCGTCCCCTGGGCGACGATCCCCGAGACCGCGACCCGCGAGGGCGTGCCGTCGGCACGAAGCCAGCGTACGGTCCCGTCCTCGAGCGCCGGCCCGCCGCGATAGCCCGTCTGCAGGTCGGTCTCCTCGCGTATCCGCTCGAGCAGTGGCGCGTTGTACGGCGAGTCAAAGCCAGTCGCGAGGACGAGGTCGTCGAACCACGTCGCCGCTCCGTCCTGACAGGTGACGACGACGGTACCACCGCCGGGAGTCACCGTCGAAATCTCGTTTCGTTCGAGGGTGGCCCAGCCACGGTCGATCGCCCGACGAAGCCGGGAGAAGACCTCCGGCGGCATCGTACCGTCACGGCGGACCTCGGTGACGACCTGCTGGCGTTTCCGCGACGTCGGCGGAAGCGACTGGAGGCCCTCGAGCGTCCTCGAGACGTGCATCCACTCACGGCCAGCCTCGAGGGTCGCGACCCTGAACGGGCTCCGGGCGACGACCGTCACCTCCCGGCTGGGCCGTGCGAGCGACGCCGTGAGCTGGGCGGCCGTGATCCCGCCGCCGACGATTCCGACCCGGTCACCGACGTCTTCGGGATCGAACCGCTCGTCCCAGACGTGGGCCACCGGAGCACCCGGTTGGATATCGAGCGCCCACTCGGGACGGGTATACGAGCGGCCGTGACCGATCGCGAGCACGCACGCCCGTGCCGAGAGGTCGTCGTCGGTCGTCTCGAGATCGACGCCATCCGCCCGTTCGGTGACGCCGAGTACCCGTGCCTCGAGGACCACAGACTCGAGGTCGTACCGATCGACGACGTCCCTGGCGTGATCGAAAAACAGCGGAACGGTCGGTCGTTTCGCACCCACTTGACAGGCGACGAGTTCGTCGAGGCGTCCGCGCTCGTCGGCGAACTCCCGAAGTGAGAAGGGGTCGACGCCGACGTGGTGGACGAACGGCGACCGGAACTCGACCATCCCACACTGGCGACACTTCTCGTGAAACGCCGCGAGCAGCCCGTCGGGTTCGACGATCCGGAGTCGGTCGTGACTCACGACGCCGGCCTCGAGGAGTCGGACGGCGAGGTGGACGCCGTGGACTCCGCCGCCGACGATCGCGACGTCCGTCCTGGACACGGTCACCGTGGGGACGATTAGCCGTCGACCCCGAACCCACGGTCACACAGCAGTTCCGGGACCCGGTCGGTGTGGTCTCCCTGGAGTTCGATCCGGTCGTGCTCGAAGGTTCCCCCCGTCGCGAGCGACCGCTTGAGATCCGACGCGACCTCGCCGACGTCGACTTGGGCGGTGTCGAATCCCGAGACGATCGTGACCGCTTTTCCGTACCTGCGCT
Source organism: Natrialbaceae archaeon Tc-Br11_E2g1 (assembly GCA_001564255.1). GTDB lineage: Archaea > Halobacteriota > Halobacteria > Halobacteriales > Natrialbaceae > Tc-Br11-E2g1. The sequence goes on along the minus strand of LKNC01000085.1, from coordinate 3,618 downwards.
CTTCGACATCCACCGTGAGCGTCTGTTCGGCGACTGAGAGATCGCCACGGGTGTCGAGTTCGTCGAGTAAGTCATCGAGTGAGTCGTCCGACGTCACACGCCGACCATCACCCGTCAGCACTATAATGTTATCGAATAGTGTACAATTAATAACAAAACCTAAACTGTTTTTCGGGGGACCAGTTTTCACCCGCGAGCACGAACCGTCTAGTATGTACTCACTGGTACACCTCGAGGACGTACAGCCACGGGAGTTCGACGACGCGCCGACACTGCGGTCGATCGGCCACGAACTCAGGTCCGAGGAGATGCGCCCGGCGGTCTGGGAGTACGAGGCCGGCGAGAGGAACGTCCACCACCGGCAAGAACGGCAAGAAGAGCTGTACGTCGTCCTCGAGGGAGTCTTCGACGTGACGATCGAACGCGACGGCGAGCGCGATGTCGTCTCCATCGAGAACGGCGATAGCCTGCTCGTCCCGCCGGAGTCCTGGCGACAGCTCGAGGCGGTCGAAGACGGGGCGGTTCTGGTCGTCGGCGCACCGAACGTGAAAGACGACGGGATCGTCGAGGACTGATGCCGTCGGTCGTACAGACTCTCGGGAGACCAGAGACGTGCCGGGGAACCGGCCGTGTCCAACGGCGGTTCACTGGATCCTCGCCGACCAGCCGACACGTCCCGGTTCCGATATCGAGACCGCATGCCGCGTCCCCGGGGCCGGCGGTCTACTCCCCGTAGTCGTCACGGATCACCGACTGGAGTGTCGTGTCGGTGCCCCTGCGGATGCGTTCGGAGACCGCTTGGGGTGAGATCCCGAGTTCGTCGGCGAGTTCCGAGAGGGTGACTTCCCGCGGGACCTCGAAGTACCCCCGTTCGGTCGCGAGCTCGAGGGCCCGTCGTTGTGGAGGGGTGAGATCGAGGCGGTCGCGAGAGCCCGACTCCCCGGACCGGACGCGAACGAACGAGAGCGAGAGGTCCCGGTCTCGACAGTAGCTGTGAAAGGAAGACAGCTCCTCACGGGAGGGAAACCGGGCACTGATACTCCAGTGGTCACTCCCGCGGGCCTCGAGGACGGCCGCACCGTTGTCCCAGAGCCCGGTGAGGAGTCGGTCGGTCGGCTCCGCCCAGTCGATCCGGTACAGCGTCCGGCCGTCGACGGCGTCGAGTTCGGTGACGGCCTCGACGGCGTCTCGCGTTGTCACGGCACCCTCGAAGCGGTCGCTCTCGGGCCCGCGGACCCAGACGTACGGGGCGACCAGCGCCGCCGTCGAAACCAGCGGTTCGACGTGGACCTCGACCTCGAGATCCGCCGTGAGAACCCGCCCGAGGCGAAACTCCGCCGCGGCGAGTTCGATCTCGGAGACGACGGCCATGCCGGGAGTTGACGGCGGGGCGAGAAAAACACTCCGGCAGTATTACTCCTCGACCTCGAGTAACGATCGAACCCGGCGGAGACTGTCGGCGTCGTCGGGATCCTTGTCGGACCTGACGCCGAGGAATCGGGGGAACCGAAGCGCATACCCCGAGGAATACGTCGGCGAGGTCTGGATCTCCTCGTAGCCGACCTCGAAGACAACCGCCGGCTCGAGGTCGACTTCCTGGCCCTCCTGGGTCAGGACGTGACCCTCGAGGCGATCGGTGAGTTCGGCCAACTTCTCGTCGGTGATCCCGGTCGCGACCTTGCCGATCGTCTCGTACCCGTCCTCGGTCCGCACGGAGAGTTCGAAACTGCCGAGGAACGTCGCCCGTCGGCCCTCGCCCCACTCGGCCCCCGTCACGACGCAATCTACGGTCTCGACGTCGGGCTTGCGCTTGAGCCAGCGTTTCCCACGCCGCCCGGGCGAGTACGTCGAGTCGGGGTCTTTGAGCATGATCCCCTCGTGGCCGGCCTCGAGGGACTCGGCGTCGATCCCCTCGATCACCCCGGCGTCGTCGGTCGTCCAGAGCTTCGAGAGACCCTCGCCGCCCGAAAGCAGGTCCTCGAGGCGGGCGTGGCGCTCCGTGAGGGTAGCCTCGAGTAAGTCCTCGCCGTCCCCGTGCAGACAGTCGAAGAAGACGGGCGCTACGGTGACGTCCTCGCGGGCTTTCGCGACGTCGTGTTTGCGCCGAAAGCGCCGCAGGACTTCCTGAAACGGGAGCGGCTCCCCTCCGTCGTCGACAGCGACCACTTCGCCGTCGAGTATCGTGGGAGCCTCGAGGTGTGTCTCGGCGAACTCGCCGACCTCGGGCAGTGCGTCGGTGACCTCCTCCATGTTCCGCGAGAACACCCGCGTCTCGCCGTCCGGATCGTGGTGTAACTGGACCCTGGCACCGTCGTACTTCCACTCGACGGCCGCCTCCTCCCAGGTCTCGAGGGCGTCGGTCACGGTGCCGGCCTGGGCGAGCATCGCCTGGACGGGCCGGCCGACCTCGAGGTCCATCGCCTCGAGGCCCTCGAGGCCCTCCTCGCGGGCGACGACCGCGACCCGGCCGTAGTCGTTCGAGACCTGCAGGGCCCGTTCGACCTCCCCCTCGGGAACGTCGAAGGCGGCGGCGATGGCGTCTCTGACCGTCCCCTCGCCGACGCCGATTCGCATCTCGGCGAGGACGAGCCTGGCGAGATAGCGGGCTTGCTCGCGCGAACAGCGGTTGAACAGACCAAAGAGGACGTCGACCTTCCGGTCGTGGCTCCCGGAACCGTCCGTCGAGGCCAACCCCGAGAGGGCCTCCTGAACCTCCCCGATCGTGAGGTCCGTCCCGCCGCCACCGGCCGTGAACGCGCCCAGGCCCTGCTGGCCGCCGAAGTCGTAACTCGCTGCGACCTCGCCGATCTCGCCGAGTTCCGCCAGTCGATCCTCGACGTCTTCGGGGCCGACGTTCGTCCCCGCACCACGGGCGATCGCCTCGTAACACGTACTCGGCCCGATCTCGAGTTTCCGGGCGTCCCAGGCGGGGAACACCCGTCCTTGCACGTAGCGGGCGACGATCTCGAGGTCCCCGTCGGCGTCCAGAAAGAGGTCGGTCACGAGGTCGACGATCTCGAGATCCGCGGTCTCGGCTTCGATCTTCCCTGCCCGGTCGGCGAACGTGGAGAACTCCATCGGTAGTCGGTAGGGATCGGCCGTCGTTTAACTCTTACAGGCTGGTGTGCCGTCCCCAAGGAGCAACACGAACCGTAGGCCAGGTGGCGAGCCAGGGGACGGGCCGTTCGCCGCCGAAAGACGACACGTCCGACCCAGGGAAACGACGGCTGCAGCCGACACACAGTGCAGTCGGCCGTCTTCCGATACAGTCGAAAACAACTGTTTCGGGTCTTTTACCTACCTTCTATCGCACTCACTTATCACTGTGCGGAGCCGAGTAAGTTTATTTACCGGTGTTCGAAACACCACACGTACAGATGGCTGTACTCTGGCTGGACGAGATCGACGCCGACGACCTAGAACGCGTCGGCGGCAAAGGTGCATCCCTGGGTGAGCTTACCGGGGCCGGACTCCCGGTTCCACCGGGGTTAGTCGTCACCGCGGGGACCTACCGGTCGTTTATCGAGGAAGCCGGCATCGACCGACAGCTGTTCGCGGCCGTCGACGTCGACGTCGACGACTCGAGTGCGCTGGCGGCGGCCGCCGAACGCGCCGAGG
>LKNC01000084.1 GCA_001564255.1 Natrialbaceae archaeon Tc-Br11_E2g1 | reverse complement strand
GTGCGCGGTCGGCCGCTCGCTCCCGGACTGCCCGCTCGTCTACGACCTGCACCTCACGGTCACACATGAGTACCTGCCCGTCACAGACCGTGTGCCGGACGTCGGCTGCCGCCGCGGCGTAAGCGAGGTGACTCACCAGGTCGTGAGCCGGCGTCAGGTGGGGTTTCCCGAGGCCGACCACCGCGATGTCGGCGGGCGCGCCTTCCTCGAGGACGCCCGTCTCGAGGCCGATCGCCTCCGCACTGGCGCGGGTCAGCATCTCGACGACGGCCTCGGCGGGCACCGCACTGGCGTCCTCGGCGGCGAGTTTGCCGAGCATAGCGGCGTCCCGTCCCTCGTCTAGCATCGAGAGGTCGTTGTTCGAGGCCGCGCCGTCGGTGCCGATCCCGACGGTGACGCCTTCCTCGAGCATCCGTTGAACCGGAGCCATCCCGCTTGCCAGTTTCATGTTCGAGGCCGGGCAGTGGATCACGCTCGCGCCGCTCTCGGCGAGCAGGCCGATCTCGCTTTCGTCGAGGTGAACGCCGTGGGCGAGGAAGTCCTCGGGCTCGAGTAACCCTTTCTCGGCGGCGTAGGCCAGCGGCCGGACGCCCCGTTCCTCGAAGATCGGCGTCACCTCGCCTTCGGTCTCGTTTGCGTGAAAGTGGATCGGCACCTCGAGTTCGCGCGCTTTGGGAACGAACTCCTCGTAGATCTCGGCGCTGACGGTCGTCAGCGAGTGGGGCATGAAAGCGGGCTGTACGCGGCCGCTCTCTCGAGCTTTCAGCGCGTTGGCGACCTCCAGTCCCGTCTTCGCGTCCTCGCGGGCGGCCTCGTGGTCTTTGCCCACGGAGATGACGCCGTGGCCGAGACGGGCGCGCACGCCCATCTCCTCGACGACGTCGGCGATCGTCGGGACGAAAAAGTACATGTCCGCAAACGAGGTCACGCCGCCTTTGATCATCTCGAGGACGCCGAGTTCGGTCCCCGCCCGGACGTCCTCGGCCCCGAGGGCGGCCTCGACGGGCCAGATGTCCTCCCGGAGCCAGGCGTCGAGGGGCTTGTCGTCGGCGTACCCCCGGAGAAGCGTCATCGCGACGTGGCAGTGGCCGTTGACGAATCCGGGCGTGACCAGCGAGTCGGTCGCGTCGAGGCGCTCCTCGCCCCCGAGGTCCGCGCCGATCTCTATGATCTCGCCGCGTTCCTGGTCGATCAACACGTCCGCCCGCTCGACGTCCAGTTCCGGCGTCAGTACGTGACCGCCGGTGATCGCAAGCGTGGTCATGGGCCGTCTTCCCCCTCCAGTGGCGTCAATCCACCGTCTCGTCACGGCTCGGACCGACCGCGTCGATGCCCGGGGCGAGAGCCCTTTGGCCCGTGAGCACCTGCGTTCGCCAATGCGCGAACTCGTCTTCGCCCTCGAGTACGATCCCGGGGCGAACCCCGTTGCCGACGCCCTGGAGGCCCATCCCGACACGACGGTCCGTTCGCTCTCCTGTCACGTCACTGCCGAGAGCCTCTGGCGGGTCGACCACGCCGAGGGGTCGTCGGCGGGCCTCGAGGCCCTGGAGGCCGCCTACCGCGAGGCCACTTACTGTGCGGACTGTCTCCTCAAGGACGACTGTGGGGCCGACTGCGAGACGCAGGTGCTCGACCGTGGGGCGGAGACGCTCGTGGTCTACACCCACTGGGACCGCACCGACGTCTGTACCTCCGTCCCCCACCTCGCCCTCGAGTACCTCGGCGAGGGACTTCTCTTCGAGACCTTCCGGGAGAGACGGCGCTATCGGTGGCGGATCGTCCTCGGAAACGGTACGCCGATCGGCGACTTCTTCGACGCGTTGGCTGAGGATGTCGGTGACTGTGCCGGCATGGAGATGCTCCGGCTGGCGGACGTGGATCCGGACCCGGACCTCGAGGGGGCACTCCCGCGGGAGCAACGCGAAGCCCTCCGGGCGGCCGTCGACGCCGGCTACTACGAGACCCCACGGCAGGTAGCGCTCTCGGAACTCGCCGAGGACCTCGAGATCCCACGCTCGACGCTCTCCTATCGTCTTCGCCGGGCCGAGGCCGAACTCGCGACGACGTTCCTCGAGGGCGATGGCGACCTCGAGACGCTTTCGGCCGGGATGTAAGCTTCGCCAGGGCGTTTATTACCAGAGACGGTGTAGCCCGGTCGAATGCCCGGCGAGTACGACGCGGTAGACCACAGGATATCCGACGAGCACACACACAGCGCGTGGAACAACGCCCTCGAGCCCGTCCGCACCGTCGCCTCGGGCGACGTCGTTCGCGTTTCCTGTCGTGACGCCACCGACGGGCAACTGACGCCCGACTCGACGGCCGCCGACGTCGCCGGCCTCGAGATCGATCCCGTCCACCCGTTGACCGGCCCCGTCGCGGTCGAGGGGGCCCGCCCCGGCGACGTCCTCCAGGTCGACGTCCTCGAACTCGACCACCGGGGCTGGGGGTACACCGTCGTCCTCCCGGGGGAGCTGGGGCTCGGAGTGCTCCCCGAGGCGTTCCCCGACCCCGCCCTCCACGTCTGGGACCTCGAGGGCGACGTCGGCCACTTCGTCGACGGGATCGAGGTCCCTCTGGACCCGTTCCCCGGTATCGTCGGCGTCGCCCCCGCCGAGGACGGCGACCACGACACGAACCCCCCGCGTTCGGTCGGCGGTAACCTCGATATCAAACACCTCACCGCCGGATCGACGCTTTTCCTCCCGATCGCCGTCGAGGACGCCCTGTTCAGTATCGGCGACTGTCACGCCGCCCAGGGCGACGGCGAGGTCTGTGTCTCGGGGATCGAAGCGCCGATGGCGGTCACGTGTCGGCTCACCGTTCGGAACGACCGCGACCTCGAGTTCCCCCGGTTCGAGACCGCCGGCCCCTTCGCCCCCGCCGGCCTGGACGGGCGAGCGGTCGGGACGACGGGTGTCGGCGACGACCTCTACGGGGCGACACGGACGGCGATCCTGGGGATGATCGAGTACCTCCACCACGAGCGTGGGCTCACGCGCGAACAGGGGTATCTCCTGTGTTCGGCGGCCGTCGACCTGAAGATCAATCAGGCCGTCAACGTCCCCAACTGGACCGTCTCGGCGTACCTCCCCGGGGGTATCTTCCCCGAGACAGATCGGGTGGCGTGACCGTCTCGTCGTCCGATGCGGTACCGGGGAACACACTTATGTTTCGACGGGCTACCGGAGACATGTACCACGACCGAGTCGGTAACGACCACCGACGGACAGCGCGTCGATGACGGACCGTCGCCCGTCCGACGCCGAACCGCGACCGTCGGCCACGTCAGGACCGACCCCACCCGGCGACCTCGCCCGTCGCGTCTTCGACGTGAGTCCGATCAGCACCGTCGTCGTCGATCCGACGGGCGCGATCGTCTTCGCGAACGAGCGGGCCGCGGACACCCTCGGCTGTACGCCCGAGGAACTCACAAGCCGGACGTACCACCAGTCGGAGTGGAACATCTACTCCGACGACGGCACGCCGGTTCCGGTCGACGACCACCCCGTCACACGGGTCCTCGAGACGGCCGAACCCGACTACGGGTTCGAACACTGGATCGAACTCGCCGACGGGACAGAACGGTGGCTCTCGAGTAACTCCTCGCCCGTGCTGGACGGGGCGGGCGAGGTCGAGTACGTCGTCGTCTCCTTCGAGGACGCGACCGAGTTGAAACGCCGCGAGGAGCGCCTGACCAGCGACCAGGTTCGGTTGCTCGAGTTCCGGACGGACCAGTCGGCCGTCCCACCCTCCCTGCGGGTCGAGGGCGGCGATACGCGCATCGACGTCGACTCGGTCGTCCCGATGCCCGACGGCACGACCGTCCAGTACATGGGGACGGCCGACCTCACCGCCAATACGTTCGTCGATGCCGTCGAAGAAGTCCCCCACTACCGCGAGGCACGACTGTTGAGCACGGCGGAGGGCTACAGCCGCATCGAGGCCCACGCCGGGTCGACGACGGTGTCGGCCGTGTTCTCCGCACTCGGCGGGCGCGCCCGTGCCGTCGTCATCGCGGGCGACGGGGTCCGGTTTCTCGGTGAACTCCCGGGTGACGTCGATCCCCGACTGGCCGTCGACGGCATCCGGGAGTTCCACCCCGAGGTCGAACTCGTCTCCGAAGACCTCGTCTACTCGCCTCACCTGCTGTACGATGTCGTCGCCGACGCGCTCACCGACCGGCAGTTCGCCGCCCTGGACGCCGCCTACTTCGGCGGCTACTTCGACACCCCGCGGACCAGCACCGGCGACGATCTAGCACAGCGGTTCGGCGTGACCCGCCAGACGTTCAACGACCACCTCCGGAAGGCCCAGCGGACGGTCCTCACACACCTCTTCGAGAAGTCCGGCGCGGACGCACGCTGACTGGTCAGCCTCCCCCCTTACATCGGACACCGCCATACTGGGGATATGGCCGATACCACGTCATCGAATGCTACGCCTCCCACCGCCTCGACCGACGACCGGACGGGGTACGACCCGATCACCGGAACCTTCCACGCCCGCTTTGACACCGACGGCCACGCCGACGCGATCGTCGTCACGATCGTCGAGACCGTCGCGGCCGTCACGGACCACGACCCCACCGAGATGCCGCCGCTTTTCGCCATCGTCGACTCGGAGGCGCTCTCGACGCTCGTCGCCTCGGCCTCCGGGAGCCACCTCGAGGTAACCTTCGAGTACGAGGGCTGTCACGTCGCCGTCTCGAGTGCGGGTGACGTCGTCGTCGAACCGGCCGACGGCTGATACGGGTCGGTGTACCGTTTTAGCGGTGATCGACCCGAACGGGGCGGCGATCACCGGCGACGAATCACAACAGACGTATGCGGTGATCGCTCGAGTCGGACGTCCGTCGGTGTGATTTGGCGTGCGCCAAACAACCCGTATCCGTTCGGACCCACTAGAGGGACGTGATGAGCGAGCAGGACCGATCGACGTCATCCGCCGCTGATTCCCGGACTCTCGAGGTCTCCGTCCCGGAGATGGACTGTCCGACCTGTGCGGGCAAAGTCGAGAACGCCCTCGAGGACGTCCCCGGCGTCGGCGAAATCGAGACCCAGCCGGCGGCAGGGCGGGTGACGGTCACAGCGGCGGGTGCAGACGAGGGAGCCGTCCTGGCGGCGATCGAGGACGCCGGCTACGAGGTGACCCCATCCGACGGCGATCGCTTCCGTGACCCCGGCGCGGTCTGGCGGAGCCGTCGCGCCCTCGGAACCGCGATCGGCGGCGCGTTCGTCACGATCGGGATGGCCCTGGCGTTCGTCTTCACCGGGGGGAACCCCGCCCTGTTCGAGGTCGCCGGGCGGACGTTCGAACTCTCACACGTCCTCTTTATTCTCGCCGCGGCGGTCGCTGGAACACCGATCATCGAGAACGGCTACTACTCCGTGGGAAATCGCAGCCTCGACATCGACCTGCTGATGGCGATCGGGATCCTCGCCTCCGTGGCGGCACATCACCCCTTCGAGGGGGCGATGCTCGCCGTCCTCTTCAGCGTCGCCGAGTTGCTCGAGCGCTTCTCGATGGACCGCGCCCGGGACTCCCTGCGCGAGTTGATGGACCTCTCGCCGGAGACGGCGACGGTCGAACGCGACGGAGAGGAGAGGGTCGTCCCCGCGAGCGAGGTCGCCGTCGGCCAGACGGTCGTCGTCCGGCCGGGCGAGAAGATTCCCGTCGACGGCGTCGTCTGCGAGGGCCAGAGCGCGATAAACCAGGCACCGATCACCGGCGAGAGCGTTCCCGTCGACAAAGCGGCAGGCGAGGAGGTCTTCGCCGGGACGATCGCCGAGTCTGGCTACCTCGAGGTCGAGGCGACGAGCCGGGCCGACGACTCGTCGCTCGCCCGGATCATCGAACTGGTCGAGTCCGCCGAACGCGAGAAGACCGACCGCGAGCAGTTCGTCGACCGCTTTGCGGGCGTCTACACGCCGCTCGTCGTCGTCGCGGCGGTCGCGCTGGCGGTCGGTCCGCCGCTCGTCGCCGGAGCCTCCTGGAACACCTGGTTCCTCCGGGGGCTGACCTTGCTCGTGATCGCCTGCCCCTGTGCGTTCGTCATCTCCACACCCGTCAGCGTCGTCTCGGGGATCACGAGCGCGGCGAAAAACGGCGTCCTGATCAAAGGCGGGAAACACCTCGAGGGCGTCGGCGGGAGTTCCGTCGTCGCCGTCGACAAGACGGGAACACTCACCACCGGCGACCTCTCGGTGACCGACGTGATCGCCCTCGATGGCGCAGACGAGAGTGAGGTCCTCGGGCGGGCGGGTGCGATCGAGCGCCGCAGCGAACACCCGATCGGGGCGGCGATCGCCGCCGAAGCCGACGAGCGCGGGTTCGACCTCGACGGTGATCTCGAGGAGTTCGAGGCACTTTCGGGCCGGGGCGTCCGCGCCGAAATCGACGGCAAACCCCACTACGTCGGCAAACCCGATCTCTTCGCCGACCTGGGCCTCGAGTTGGAACACACCCACGTGACCGACGGCGGCCACCCCATCGGTGGCCCGATCCTCGAGTCCGTAGACGAGCAGTGTCCGGAAGGCGACTGCATCGACGTCTTGGACGAGGCGGTGGCCGCCCTCGAGGCCGAGGGCAAGACCGCCGTCCTCGTCGGCACCGACGACCGCCTTCTTGGCGTCGTCGGCGTCGCCGATGCCGTCCGCCCCGAGGCCGCGTGGGCCGTTTCCCGGCTCTACGGGCAGGGTCTCGAGGTCGTCATGCTCACCGGCGACAACGAGGGCACGGCGCGAGCGATCGCCGAGGAGGTCGGCATCGAGGAGTACCACGCCGACCTCCTGCCCGGGGAGAAACTCGAGGAGATCCGCCGCCTCGAGGCGGAGTACGGCGACGTCGTCATGGTCGGTGACGGGATCAACGACGCGCCCGCGCTCGCGACGGCGACCGTCGGCGTCGCGATGGGTGCCGCTGGAACGGATACCGCCCTCGAGACCGCCGACGTGGCCCTGATGGGCGACGACCTGACCCGCCTGCCCTACCTCACCCGCCTCTCCCGGAGGGCAAACGGCGTCATCAAACAGAACATCGCCTCGAGTCTCGCCGTGAAGGCCGTCCTCGCCGCCGGCGCACCGTTCGGGATCGTGACGGTGATCCACGCGGTCGTCATCGGCGACATGGGGATGAGCCTCGGCGTGACGGGCAACGCGATGCGGCTCTCGGGGGTCGAGCCGGAGACGCCCGAGGAGACGTTGCTCTCGGAGAGCCGCGACTGACCGGTTCGACGGCGAAGGGGAATACGGGGGGTTTCACCCCGGAGCGTGTGAGCAGTCGTTCCGACTGCTACGTCGTCGGCCAACGGGGAGACGGATAAGAGTGTGTGATTCTTTGTCAGTCAAGGAGCTCATACCGCCCGTCAATACGACATTACCCCGCCGGGAGACCCGGGGTTATGCGCCCTCGAGTAACTCGGCCAACAGCGCCTTCTGTGCGTGTAAGCGGTTTTCGGCCTGATCGAAGACGATCGAGCGGTCGCTCTCTAAGACCGCGTCGGTGATCTCCTCGCCGCGGTGGGCGGGCAGACAGTGCATGACGACTGGGTCCGCGGCGTGGGCGAGCAACTCCCCGTTGACCTGGAAGCCGTCGAACCGGCGCAGGCGGATCTCGCGTTCGTCCTCCTGGCCCATGCTGACCCAGACGTCGGTGTAGACGACGTCGGTGTCCTCGACGGCCGCCACGGGATCGGTCGTCGTCGTCGGTTCGGTGCCGAGTTCGCCCGCCCGTTCGATGATCCCCTCGTCGACGGCGTGTTCGTCCGGCGTGGCGACGGTCAACTCGACGCCCGCCATCGCACAGCCGAGGACGAACGACTGGGCGACGTTGTTGCCGTCGCCGATCCAGGTCGCCGACACACCCGAAAAGCCGTCGAACTGTTCGCGGATCGTCTGGAGGTCCGCGAGCGTCTGGCAGGGGTGGGCGTCGTCGGTCAGCCCGTTGACGACGGGGACGTCGGCGTACTCCGCCAGCACTTCGACGTTCTCGTGTTTGAACACCCGCGCCATCACACAGTCGACGTACCGCGAGAGCGCACGGGAGGTGTCTTTCAACGGTTCTCCTCGGCCGAGCTGGATGTCGTCGGCCCCGAGGAAGATGGCGTGTCCGCCCAGCTGGGTCATCCCCGTCTCGAAGGAGATTCGGGTCCGCGTGCTCGCCTTCTGGAAGAGCATGCCCAACGTCTTCCCCGGCAGGTCGGCGTGGTCCTCGCCGGCATCGACGGCGCGTTTGTACTCCGCGGCCCTGTCGAGCACCGCGAACAGTTCCTCCTCGCTGAGGTCGTCGACGTCGAGGAAATGTCTCACCTGTGTCTCGTCCGAATCTATCGTCATGGTGTATAAAATCGTGTGGGAATACTTGTACTCACTCCTCGCCGAGCGTCTCCGCGACGCGCTCGAGGACGGCGACCGAGCGGTCGTACTCCGACAGCGCGAGCCGTTCGTCGGGTGCGTGATCGAGGTCGGAGTTGCCGGGGCCGTAGGTGACCATCGGACAGTCCCACGCCCCGGCGTAGACGTTCATATCGCTCGTCCCGGTCTTTCTGACCAGACGCGGCTCGTCGCCTTCCTTGCGGATCGCAACCCGGAACGCCCGGGCGACCTCCGTGCGCGGACTCGTCATCACGGGTGGGACCTTGTCCTTCCAGGTCACGGTCCCGACCTCGAGTTCGGCTTCGGCGGCCTCCCGAACCGTTTCGACGTCGAGTTGCGGGGGGACCCGAAGCTGGACGTCCATCGTCGCCTCGACGGAGAGCCCGTCCTCGCTGACGCCGCCCTGAATGTCCACGGGCTTGGTCGTCACCTGTTCGAACACCGGCTCGTACTCCCCACCCTCGAAGTGGTCTTCGACGGTCGACCACCAGCGAACGGCGTGTTGGATCGCGTTCGGGTCCGGCCGGGAGGTGTGCCCCGACTCGCTGGTCGCGACGTAGGTGCCGGCGATCAGCCCACGGTAGCCGAGCGTGATGCCGTCACCCCCGGAGGGCTCGCCGTTGACGACCGCCTTCGGTGGCTCCTCGCGGTCGTCGACCAGGTAGCGCGACCCCCTCGAGTCGACTTCCTCGCCGACGACGCCGACGAACGAAACGCCCGTCCGGACGGCCGCGGCGGCCATCGCGGCCAGCGGTCCCGTCGCGTCGACGCTGCCACGGCCCCAAAGGATCTCGTCGTCGCCGGTCTCCTCGACTTCGACCGGGATCTCACCCGGGACGGTGTCGATGTGGGAGGTCAGCAGGACGGAATCGTCCGCGGGGGCGCGAACGTTCCCGACGGCGTCGATCCAGACCTCGCGGTCGTGGGCCTCGAAGAAGTCGACGAGGCGTTTGGCCGCCTCGCGTTCCTCGCCTGTCGGCGAGGGGATCGAGACGAGTTCGATCAGTAGCTCCCGGGCGTCCTCGGATGGGACTTCCGTCGGGTCGGTCGTGCTCGTGCTCATGGATCGTCAGGTGCGATGACCGCGGCCAGCGCGTCGACGAGTCGATCCGCCTCCTCGCCGGTCGGCGACGGGATGCTTACCAGATCCACGAGCAGTTCG
>LKNC01000083.1 GCA_001564255.1 Natrialbaceae archaeon Tc-Br11_E2g1 | reverse complement strand
GCAACAGCGCCAGAGCGCAGGCGCTGAAGCTGGCGGTGGCGGCGATGCCATGGAGGACATGGATCTAGACGACGACTTCGTGATGGGTGGGGGCGGAGGCGGTGGCGGCGACGACATGGACGACCTCGGGCTCGACGACGACTTCGTGATGGGCGGTGGCGGTGGGGGCGGCCGCCCGGACGCGAGTGACATCGACGACGACGAGGTGGTCGACGACCTCTATCACCGCATCGAGACCTTAGAGGACGAACTCGACAGGAGCTCCTCGGAGCTGGGGGCGATCCAGGACTCCCAACAGCACGTCTCCGAACAGGTCGAGGACATAAACGACACGGTCCGGCGGCTTTTGGGGGTCTACGACCGACTGACGGACCAGGTAAACCCCTTTACCGGCGAGGGGGAGACCGAGGAGGGCTTTGGCGTCTTCGGCGAGGACGACGGGGAGTTCGCCGACGCCGTCGGCGGGCCGGCGGACGCCACCCCCGTCGAGGGGGCCGACCACGACGATCCGGCCCCCGAGGGCGTGACCTTCTCGGATCTCCGGAGTGCACTCGAGGACGCAGAGGACGGCGAGGAGGTACCCTTCGAGGAAGACGACGAGGACACTCGCGTCGAGGTTCAGGCGACCGACAGCGTCGACGAGCCCGAGGGCGACGAGGGCGCCGTCACCCTCGATTCGCTCGCCGAAACGTACGCGACCGACATCATCGTCTTCGAGTGGCTCACCCACCTCGTCCGGACCGGCGGGCCGGCGGCGACCCTCCGGGCAATCTCCTATTATCACGAGATCGGCTGGATCGAAGGGGACGTCAGAGACCAACTCGAGGCGACGCTCAGTGGCCCGGATCTCGACATCCACGTCGATCCGGGGACGACCCCCGAGGAGCTGTCGGCGGAGGATCACGCCGACAGCTATACCTACATCATGAAGTTAAACGAGATCCACGAGACCAAACGGGAAGTAGAGCCCTGAGGCCGATATAGATGGGATTTAGCACCAGTGGCGCGATGGCGGTCATCTTCGTCGGCTTGCTCGTCGCGGTCGGTATCGTCTACCCCGTCCTCGAGACGGCCCACGACCGCCGGGCGGATGCGATCGACGACCGTGACGAGCGGGCGCTCGATGTTCGGAATACGGCCGTGAACCTTTCTGAGGCCAACGCCGCTGCTGACCGGATCGTCGTCGAGAACACGGGGACGACGACGCTGTCGGTCGAGGACACGGATCTGCTGGTAGACGGTGACTACGAGAGCTTCGAAGGGACGGTCTACGAGGCGTCCGATCCGGAAGCTGAGGGGGGCGATCGTGACCTGTGGCAACCCGGCGAGGATCTCGTGATCGAGGACGACGTGGCCCTCGAGGACGGTCAGCGGGTGAAGATCGTAACCGAAAACGGCATTTCGGTCGCAACCGAGGTGGAATCATAGGATGGCCGGAACGTCTATCTCGAGTCTCATCCTGTTTATCGCGGCGATGCTCGTCGCGGCGGCGGTCGCGGGGACGCTCGTGGCGAGTGTCACCGACATCAGCGATTCGATCGACGTCCACAGCGGCGATGTCAGAGATCAGATCGATACCGATATCGAGATCATCAGTGACGCCGGGAGCGATGCGGTCTACGACGAGAGCGAGGGGAATATCACCCTGCTGATCAAGAACACCGGCGAGCGAACCCTCTCGACCGATCCGGGTGCACACGACGTGCTCGTAAACGGCGAGTTCGTGACCGAGGACGGCCTCGAGTTCGAGGTCGTAAGCGACGACGAGAGCTGGCGGTCCGGTGCGGTCGTCTCCCTCGAGATCGACGGCGACTTGGAGGCCACCGACCGGACCGAGCATCGGGTCGTCGTCGACGTCGGTGGGGACAGGGAGGTGTTCGAGTTCTACCATGAGTGATCACTACTCGATCGGCATGACTGGGCGAGACCGCGTGGACAACGCGATCGGCGGCGGCCTGCCGGTCGGAAGCCTCGTGCTCATCGAGGGCGAGGACGGCGCGGGGAAGAGCGCTCTCTGTCAGCGGTTTTCCTACGGGATGGCAGAAGAGGAGTACAACGTCACCTACGTCTCGACGGAACTGGAGTCCTGGGAGTTCGTCGAGCAGATGAACTCACTGTCGTATGACGTGACCGATCACCTCCTCGAGGAGCGACTGCTCTTTTTACACGCCGACGTCGACACCCACAGACCGGGGACACAACGCCAGCTGTTAGAGCGGTTTACCAACGCGAGGACGTTGTGGATGGCCGACGTCATCTACGTCGATACGCTCTCGGCGATCTTGCGAAACGATCCCAACTACGATGCGATGAGCCAGCAAGGGGAAGAAGACAGGGTCATCCAGCGGCTCGTCTCCTTTCTCGGGCAGGTGCTCATGCAGGATCGAACGGTCGTCCTGACGGTCGATCCGACGTCGGTAACCGAAGAGGCGTTACGACCGTTGCGAAACGCGGCGAACGTCTACTTCGAGATCGAAACCCAGACCGTCGGCCAGGAGATCAGACGAAACGTGTTGGTTCGGCGGTTCCAGAACATGAAGAGCCCGGTCGACGACTCCATTGGCTTCTCGGTCGAACAGGGACGTGGCATCTCGATCGTTAGCAGGACGGTGGCATAATGGCGGAGTTTGGCACCTCCCGACTCTCGAACGAACTGGAAGCGCTGGCCGACGAGTACCCCCACGTCCGGGAACACCTCGAGTGGTTTTACGGGGAGTACACGGAGTATCCGACGCTCATCGACGAACCCTCCGGCGAGTGGGAGTCCGATCGACCCAACGTCTTCTACGAGGCCGAAGAGCCGATTTTCATCCACGTCCACGGTGACGTCGGGATCTCGACGACCTACTACTGCGTCGAGCCGACGATCGAGGAAGAAGACAGGGGCCTCTACGATCGGATCCGCCAGCGGATCCTCGACAAGAGCGTCACCCAGCCCGCCCCGGGTGACGAGGCGGCCTTCGAGGACCACCTCGACGGGTTACTCGATAAGGTCGTCGAGATCGGGTCGGGGATCACCGGGGGCTCAGTCGCCCGGCTCAGATCGATCGGCGGCGGCAAGATCGCACTCGACCGGGACCAGTACGACCGGCTTCGCTACCAGCTCCAGCGGGACATCGTCGGACTCGGTCCCCTAGAGCCCGTGATGGTCGACACGGCAAACGAGGACATCCACGTCATCGGGCCAAAGCAGTGTTACCTCGATCACGACACCTACGGGATGATCTCGGCGACGGTCGACTTCGGGACCAACGAGGAGTTCGAGCAGTGGCTGCGCAACATGGGCGAACGGATGGACCACCCAATCAGCGACTCCGACCCGATCATCGACGGCACCCTGCCGGACGGCTCGCGTATCAACATCATCTACTCCGACGACGTCTCAGTCCAGGGGCCTTCGCTCACGATCCGTCAGGGCGAGGAGATCCCGCTGTCGATCTTCCAGATTACCAGGTGGGGGACGCTCAGTCCGGAACTGTCGGCGTATCTCTGGCTCTGTCTCGAGAACGAGCAGACGGTGTTCGTCGTCGGCGAGACGGCGTCGGGGAAGACGACGACGCTCAACTCCGCGCTCTCGTTTATCCCCCGTGACTCGAAGATCTACACGGCAGAGGACACGGCGGAAGTCGTCCCGCCCCACGACACCTGGCAGCAGCTGTTGACCCGTGAGGGGTCGGCCGAGGAGGGTGCCGACGTCGACATGTTCGATCTGGTCGCGGCGGCGCTGCGGTCTCGCCCCGACTACATCATCGTGGGTGAGGTCCGTGGTGAAGAGGGACAGATGGCGTTCCAGGCCGCCCAGACCGGCCACCCGGTGATGCTCACCTTCCACGCCAGTGACATCGTCTCGATGATCCAGCGCTTTACCGGGAACCCGATCAACGTCCCGGAGACGTTCATGGACAACTGTGACGTCGCCCTGTTCCAAAACCGGGTCAAGCAGGGTGACGACGTCCTCCGTCGGGTTACCTCCGTCCAGGAGATCGAAGGTTACTCCGATTACGAGGGTGGCGTCGTCACCCGCCAGGCGTTCAAGTGGGATCCCAGAGACGACGAAATCGTCTTCACGGGGCGGAACAACTCCTACGTCCTCGAAGAACAGATCGCGACCCTGCTCGGGTACACAGACACCAGAGAGATCTACGGCGAACTCGACCGTCGTGCGGAGATCATCCGTCAGTTGATCGACGCCGACGTCCTCGGCTACCACGAGGTCAACAAAGCGATTTCGGACTTCCAGCGTGACGGCGTACAGGGGCTTCCGATCCGGATCAGTGGCCTCGAACAGATCGCCTAACATGTCAACTGAAACGGATTCGAACTCCCCGCCGGAGATAAACGGTCGGTCCCTGCTGCGTTCGATCGTCAGGGCCTACCTGAACATGGAGACGTCGCCGCTACGATATCTCCTGGTCGCGATCGTTCCGTCGATCCTGTTTTTCTTCGGGACGATCATCGCGTCGGTCGTTCTCGGTCTCGCCATCGAGATCGCCCTCCCGCTCGTCCTGATCGGGTTGCTCGCGATCGTCGTCGCCGTTATCTACCCGAAACTCGCTCAAGACCAGAAACGAAAGCAGGTCCGCCAGCGATTTCACCTGTTTTTGACCCACATCACGGTCCTCTCGATGACGAACATCAATCGCGTCGAGATCTTTCGAACCCTCGCCGAGGAAGACGAGTATCAGGCGTTAGCCGAGGAGATGGGCCACCTCGTCGCGCTGGTCGACACCTGGAACCAGAGTCTCGACGACGCCTGTCGGATGCGCTCGAAACAGACCGACAGCCCACTGCTTACGGACTTTCTCGAGCGACTCGCGTACACGGTCGGTGGCGGCCAGCAGATCAGTGAGTTCCTCGTCGACGAACAGGACACGATCATCCAGCAGTACGCCACCCGATACGAGGCCGACCTGGCGAAGTTGGACGTGATGAAAGAGCTGTACATCTCGATGATGCTCTCGGCGGCGTTTATCCTCGTCTTCGCGATCGTGATCCCGATCCTGGTCCCGATGAGCCCGGCGATACTGATCGGCGGGACGATCCTCCTCTTTACGATCATCCAGCTCGGGTTCGCCTACGCGATCAACGTCGTCGCGCCGTACGACCCGCTCTGGTACATAGAGGAGACCGAAGGGGAGGGTCCGATGTCACGGATCCCACAGGCGCTGGTCATCGGGGTCGGTGGCAGTCTCGTGTTGGGTCTGGTCGCCCTGGCGGTCGCGATCGGTGTCGTGCCGGTCGACGCGCCGACGCCGATCCTGGCGGCGATCCCGACCACGCCGTTGCTCTACCCGGGCTGGAAGATGCAACAGGAAGAGAAGAAAGTCAGGAACCGCGACAGCGAGTTCCCGAGTTTCGTCCGGGCACTCGGTGCCGTCGAGAGCGTCAAACAGGCCTCGACCGGGAGCGTCTTAGAGAGTCTGCGCCGGAAGGACTTCGGCTCGCTCACCGCGAACGTCGACGCGCTGTACAAGCGCCTGAACATGCGGATCGACGAACTCCGATCCTGGCGGCTGTTCGCCGCCGAAACCGGCTCGTATCTCATCCAGAAGTTCGGCGACATGTACGTCATGGGTCGGCGAATGGGCGGTGACCCGCGGTCGCTCGGACAGGTGATAAGCGCAAACCAGACGCAAGTGCTGAAACTCCGGGAGAAACGCCAGCAGGCGACGACGACCCTGATCGGCGTCCTCTACGGGATCACCGCGTCGATGGTCTTTGCCTTCTTCATCGGCCTCGAGATCGTCGAGATCATGGTCGATATCACCGCCGAAATGGACGTCGACGGCGCGGCCGCCGCCGGGACGGACTTCCTCTCGGCCGCCGACTACGACCTCCAGCTCATCGAATACCTGCTCATCGCCACGATATTCATCAACGCGGCGATCTCGTCGGTCATCATCCGGTTTACCGACCGTGGACACCTGATCTCCGGACTCGTCCACTTCGTCTTCCTGGTCTGGATCAGCGGCGTCATCGCCGTCATCACCCAGTACGTCGTGAGCCTCGTCATCAGCGTCTGATCCCGTTTCGCCGGTTTCCGACTACGACTCACCGTTCGTAACGAGACGAGTCTTCAAGGTGCCAAGGCGTCACTCATCTAGTAACCGGGCGGTCCGGCGTTTACCATGTCAGTCGAAAAACCGTACCTCGAATCGCTCGAACAGTCCGCAGGGCGAACGGATGCGACGATCCAGTGGGCACGCTTTCTCGGCGAAACCTTCGGCACGACCGGCGCGTTGAACTGCCTTCGGTACTACGAGAACCTCGGATGGATCAGCCCGCTGGTTCGCGACCAGATGGTCTCCTATCTGCGTGGGCTCTCACTCGATGAGATCCACAACAAACGCTACGACGAACCGACCACCCTCGAGTACCCACTCGAGTCCCTCTCGGGGACGCTTTTCAGCGCTCACGCCCAGAGTTTAGAGTACATCGCCGAGATCGGGGGCGTCGACCTCGAAGAGCACGTGATGATCGCCAGGATGGCGGAGCGTCGCGTCGAGCGCCGGATCGACGACGAGCGAGAAGACGACGAAGGTGGCGAGATGGTCAGTATCATCCGGGATGGCCCGACACAGTAGCCGGAGTCGACGGCCGATTCACACTGTTCGGGAATGTAAGGTCCGCTGAGCTATAAATTTGGTATCAGTTCTATTCTTCCCTGGGGATCGCATATCGTTTGGCTAGAACTCCTCTCCGAATTACTTTCAAAACCGAGTATAGAATATTAACGACGCGATTATACGGGTAAAGACAGATTCTTTATCACTTATGGGTTCCTTTCACCGGATAATGCGTGATCGGGGGCGACCGAGTACCCGTTCGGACGGATTCGTCCGTCGACGCGTCGCCCGGTTGCGCCTCCCCCCCAACGGTGATCAAAATGCGTGACAACAGTGACCAGTCGGAGTCCGTTCTCGACGACCTGTCGAGGGCGGCTACCGGTCAATCGGAGTCGTACGACATATCGATCGAATCGACCGAGGACGTCGGAGACGTCGAGCGTGAACTCGACGAACTGATGGCGCAAGTCAACGGGGCGCTCCCGACCGACGAGGTTTCCTTCGACGAGGCCATAATCAAAGAGAACCTCGATGAGATCCTCCTGATGCTCATCGCCTTACACGACGAGACCCACGGAAAAGAACTCCTCTCGGATCTCACTCACCTCTTCGGGGCCCAACTCAGTCCGGGGACCGTCTACCCGAGCCTCCACAGACTCGAGGAAGACGACGTCCTCTCGATGCACGCGAAAGTCCGGACGAAAGAGTACTCGATCGCCGACGAGGACGTCGCCCGTGCGACCGTCGAACGGGCGATGGTCCAGCATCTGGCCTTTGGCCTGTTGCTCTACTCGTTTTTGCCCCGTCTCTAGAACCCGTCCCGACTCGTCGTCTCCCTCTCGTTCTCGAGGTCCTCCGCGATCGACGCGAGGCTATCCGATGGGGGTTCCTTTGCCTCGTAGACGACCGTCTCGCCGGGGGCACGCAGCCCGTAGAGGAACTCGGACTCGACGACGTCGACCAGCACGGACCCACCCACACGGACGTCGTGGTCCTCGGCCCACGCCGGGAGCCGGTCCGTTCCGTCTCGAGGGTCCCTGGTGAGCCCCGGGGAGTCGAAGACGCCCGGGATGACCGCGTCCTCGCCGGTCAGTGCCCGTTCGACGCGGGCAAAGCGCTCGGTCCCGTCGAGGACGATCCTGACGGCGTCCTCGAGTGGGAACGCCTCGCGATCTTCGGGTGGAATCTCGATCCGGACACCGGTCGTCGTCTCGGTGAGCGTCGCTCGTACGGTCCGGACCGACGGGTGATCGCTCGAAACACGGTCAGTCATAAAGAGGGGGGCTATTCGTCGTCCTCGCCGAGCAGTTCCTCGACGTCGGCACTGCCCCGCTCGGTGATCGACGCGTTGACCTGGGCGACCGCGTCGGATACTTCACCGCCACGGACGGTGACCCGGCGACGTTCGCCGCCGCGTCGGGGCTTGTAGCCCGTCTGGCGTCCGCTCATCAGCACTTCTTCGAGGTTCGGGCCGTCGACGTCCCCGTTCAGTGGGCGGCCGGCGTCGTCCGAGCCGCCGGTGATCTCCACGGTGTAGCCGTCGAGTCCGACGGCGCTCCCGTCGACTTCCTCGCCGATCGACTTGCCGAGAAAACGGTTCGCGTCCTGGCCCTCCGCCTCGAGTTGGTACGACGTCCCCGACTCGGGGTCGCCGACGACGACAGTGAAACTTGCCATAGACGACGGGAAACGGTCTGCGGTCAAAAATACGTCGATCGATCGCCGAATTCCGATCACTCGAGCATCGCGGCGGCCTCCTCGACGGTGAGTTCGTCCTGAGAGACGGCGGTCAACACGTCGAGAACGGCGGGGTCGTGGTCCGGCGCGTCCCCGCCGAGGTCCTCGAGTGTGACCTTCTTCGACTGGCCGGTGAATTCGGGGAAGTCGGTGCCCTCTGCGAGTGCGGTCTCCTTTTTCACGCGGTAGTTTCCGCCGTCGGTGACGTGGAGGTCCCCCGGGTGGAAGAAATACCAGTCCTCGCGGTCGAAGCGAACCCCGATCCGGGGTTTCGCCCCGAAGTTCCGCGAGAAGTAGACGAGCGCTTCGACCTCCTCGCCGGTGAGGTAGATCGGGTCGCCGGCGCTCGACTTGGCCTCGATCGCGTAGAAGCGCTCGCCGTTTCCCGCGAGCACGTCCGGCAGTTCGCGGTCGGTGGCGGAGCCGCTGGCGGGCGCACGCATCACCGCGAAGCCGGCCTCATCGAGGAGATTGACGAGTTCGCGCTCGCGGCGGTCGCCTTTCGCCTGGGACATGCCCCTATTTCACGGCCAGGCGCTAATAGCGTTTGTCACACCAGCGCCGAGAGCACCGACGCCGTCGTCTCGACGTCCTCGACGTCGTAGACGATCGCGAGGTACAGCAAGAAGAACACGAAGGAGTTGTACGCCGCGTGGGCGAGCGTCGGCACGATGAGATTGTCGGTTTTCGCGTAGATGTACCCGAAGACGATCGAGCCGGCGAAGATGATCACGAGCGACGGTGCGACCGCGAGCAGTTCGTCCGCGGTGACGACGTAGACGGGAAAGTGGACCAGCGCGAACACACCACTGGCGAGGACGACCGCCTGCATTCGGGAAAACGCCTCGTAAAGGCGCTTCTGGACGATATTTCGGAAGATGAACTCCTCGGCCGGCGCGTTAAAGAAGAAGACGATCCCGATCATGATCAGGATCATCGTCGTGTCGTCGCCGATGAACTCGACGATCTGGTTGTCCGCACTCGGCAAGGAGAGCAACTGGATCACCACGGCGGCGACGACGTACAACACGAGTACGCCGACGATCCCACCGATCGTGTAGAGGACGTCACGTTTCGTGGGTACCCGCAGGTCGACGTACGACCAGCCCCGATCGGTTACGGCGAGATAGATCGCCCCGGCGGCGGCCCAGCCGACGAAGTTGAGCGCCATAAACAGGGTCCGGACCTCCCTCGAGGCCTCGACCGGTGACTCGAGGATCCTCGTATCGAGGAAGACCGCGGGGAGTGGCACGAGGTTGGCGGCGATGACACCGAGGACCGAGACGCCGATCACGACCAGAAGCGATCGGACCGGCGTACTCTCACGGGCGTGTTCTTGTGGT
>LKNC01000082.1 GCA_001564255.1 Natrialbaceae archaeon Tc-Br11_E2g1 | reverse complement strand
GGGAGACCGACAGTTCCGACTCGAGGATTTCCGCTTTGAGTTCGGCGGTCTCGGCGTCGCCGATCAGTTCGTAATCGGCCTCGGGGATCGGGTCCTGCCAGATGAACTCCTCTTGGGGAACCTCGGGACCGAGGAACCGCTCAGATGGACCCATATCGCGGTGGATCAGTTTGTACCAGGCTTTCGCGAAGGCTTCCTCGAGTTCCTCGGGGTTCTCGTAGAAGTGCTCTGCGACCTCCCGGTAGTCCGGGTCCGCCTTGAGCGCGATGTCCGTCGTGAGCATCATCGGCGTCTGACTGCCCTCGGGGTCGTGGGCGGCCGGCGCAGCGTTCTGTGGCTCCTCGTCGACCGGCGTCCACTGGTAGGCACCGGCGGGGCTCTCGTCGAGTTCCCACTCGTACTCGAAGAGGTTCTCGAGGTACTCGTGGTCCCACGTGATCGGCGAGGACGTCCAGGGACCCTCGAGGCCGCTGGTGATCGTGTCGTCACCCTTGCCGGAACCGTACTCGTTCTCCCAGCCCAGTCCCTGCATGTCGATCGGGGCTTCTTCCGGGTCCGGGCCGAGGTGGTCGTCGGAGGCAGCGCCGTGGACCTTCCCGAACTCGTGGCCGCCGGCGATGAGTGCGACCGTCTCCTCGTCGTTCATCGCCATCCGCCCGAACGACTGGCGGATGTATTTGGCCGACTCTTCGGGATCGGGATCGCCGCCAGGCCCCTCCGGGTTCACGTAGATCAGGCCCATGTGGTCGGCGGCGAGGTCGCCCTCGAGGTTGCCCTCCTCGTCGTGGCGTTCGTCGCCCATCATCTCCTCTTCGGGACCCCAGTCGACGCCCGCGTCGGGTTCGAAGGCGTCCTCGCGCCCGCCGGCGAAGCCGTAGGTTTCAAAGCCCATCGACTCCAGGGCGACGTTCCCCGATAAGACCATCAGGTCGGCCCACGAGAGGCTACGGCCGTACTTCTGTTTGACCGGCCAGAGCACACGGCGTGCCTTGTCGAGGTTGACGTTGTCGGGCCAGGCGCCCAGAGGCGCAAAGCGCTGTCGGCCACCGGCGGCGCCGCCGCGGCCGTCAGTGGTACGATACGTACCCGCGCTGTGCCAGGCCATCCGGATGATAAGCGGCCCGTAGTGGCCGTAGTCGGCCGGCCACCACTCCTGGGAGGTCGTCAGTACCTCCGCGATGTCAGCTTTGACCTCGTCGAGGTCGAGTTTCTCGAACTCCTCGGCGTAGTCGAACCCCTCCCCGTAGGGCCCGGCGTCGCGGGCGTTCTGGTCGAGTGGTTCCAGGTCTAACTTGTTCGGCCACCAGTTTTGGCTTGAGTCGGTCATCACCCGAAGGTTGTGGCTTTTGGCTATTAAGAGTATCCACTCTAGTAAGGAAGTCTTCGGTGTCAAGTAAGGAGTTTGTTGGATCAAAAAACTTTTTTGAGTATGGTCGTCGAACAGCAGCGGGTACTCGGACTCCGGACACGTCACGGATCCACGGTCACTCCGCTCTGTCTCGCAACCGACAACCCTTCATTTGTGCAGTCGCTTGCGATGGATAGATGAGCACGGAGTACATCGAGGTGCGGGGTGCAAGCGAGCACAACCTGAAAGACCTCGACGTCTCGATTCCACGCGAGGAGTTGACCGTCGTCACCGGGCTGTCGGGCTCTGGGAAGTCCTCGCTGGCGTTCGAGACCGTCTACGCCGAGGGCCAGCGTCGCTACATCGAGAGCCTCTCGGCCTACGCGAGGAACTTCTTGGGACAGATGGACAAACCCCAGGTCGAGACCGTCGAGGGACTGTCGCCGGCGATCTCGATCGACCAGAAAAACGCCGCGAACAACCCCCGATCGACCGTCGGAACCGTCACCGAACTCCACGACTACCTGCGCTTGCTTTACGCCCGCGTCGGCACCCAGTACGATCCGATCACGGGCGAGGAAGTCGGCACCCAAAGCGCCCAGGACATGGTCGCTCAGGTCCTCGAGCTCCCCGAGGGGACCAGGGCGATGATCGCCGCGCCGGTCGTTCGCGACCAGAAAGGAGCCTTCGAGGACCGCTTCGAGGAGCTCGTAAGCGAGGGGTATTCCCGCGTGGAAGTCGACGGCGAGGAGTACGACTTGGGCTTCGAGACGCCCGACCTCGACAAAAACTACGACCACACGGTAGACGTCATCGTCGACCGCGTGAAAGTCAGTGCGGAATCACGCCCGCGGATCGTCGACAGCGTCGAGACCGCACTCGAGGAAGCCGACGGCGTCCTCAAGGTCATCGTCCCCGACCCACCCGAAGGGATCGAGGTCGACTCGAACACCCGGGCGACCGGCTCGCTCGCCGGCGAGGGCGACGAACGGCTCGTCCTCGAGTTCTCCGAAGAGCTCGGGAATCCAAACAGTGACTTCCAGTTCAGCGAGATCGAAACGCGCAGTTTCTCCTTTAACAGCCCACACGGGGCCTGTCCGGAGTGTGATGGCCTCGGCAAGACGAAGGAAGTCGACGAGGAGTTGGTCGTCGTCGATCCCTCGAAACCGATCAAGCACGTCTTCGAACCGTGGAGTTACAACCGCTCGTACTACCGCACGCGAATCGACGCCGTCGCCGACCACTTCGGCGTGAGCGTCGACACGCCGTTCGAAGACCTCGAGGCCGAAGTCAGAGAGCAGTTCCTCTATGGCACAGACGGGGAGGTCGTGTTCAAACGCTCGACGAAAAACGGCACCCGGCGCAAACGAAAGCGGTTCGAGGGGGTCATCCCGAATCTCGACCGTCGGTACCTCGAGACCGACTCCGAGAGCACGCGCGAGCACATAGAAGAGTACATGGCCGTCACGGAGTGTCCGGCCTGTGCGGGGACGCGCCTGCGAGAACAGTCCCGACACGTGCTGGTCGCCGGCACCTCGATCACCGAGATAAACGAGATGTCCATCGGGGACGCACTCGAGCACTTCGAGGGCCTCGAGGCGGCGCTGTCGGGTCGGGAGCTGACGATCGCAGCGGAGATCTTAAAGGAGATCCGCGCACGGCTTGGTTTTATGTGTGAGGTCGGCCTCGAGTACCTGACCCTAGATCGGGAAGCCTCGACGCTTTCGGGCGGGGAAAGCCAGCGTATCCGACTTGCGACCCAGGTCGGCTCCGGGCTCGTGGGCGTGCTCTACGTCCTGGATGAGCCCTCCATCGGCCTCCACCAGCGGGACAACGACCGACTGCTCAACACCCTCGCCGAACTGCGTGACCTCGGAAACACCCTGATCGTCGTCGAACACGACGAGGAGACGATGCGCCGGGCGGACAACGTGATCGATATGGGCCCCGGCCCCGGCAAACGCGGCGGCGAGGTCGTCGTCAACGGCTCGTTCGACGACGTCACCTCCTGTGCGGAGTCGATCACCGGCGACTACCTCTCCGGGCGGAAAGCGATCCCGGTGCCCGGAACGCGCCGCGGGAGAGACGGGGACCTCACGATCCGGGGGGCCCGCCAGCACAACTTGAAAGACGTCGACGTGGCTATTCCGCTTGGCTGTTTCACGGCGATCACCGGCGTCTCGGGCTCGGGCAAATCCACCCTCATGCACGAGGTGTTGTACAAGGGGCTGGCCCGCGAGATGAACGACAACACGAGCGTTATTCCCGGCGACCACGACGGCCTGGAGGGTCTCGAGGGGATCGAGACCGTCCGCCTGATCGACCAGTCGCCGATCGGCCGGACCCCGCGATCGAACCCGGCGACCTACACCAACGTCTTCGATTACGTCCGCGAGCTGTTCGCCGAGACGAAACTGGCCAAACGTCGTGGCTACGAGAAAGGGCGCTTTTCCTTTAACGTCAAGGGCGGACGCTGTGAGGAGTGTGGCGGCCAGGGGACCGTCAAGATCGACATGAACTTCCTCTCCGACGTGCACGTCCCCTGTGAGGCCTGTGGGGGCGCACGCTACAACGACGCCACCCTCGACGTCGAGTACAAGGACAAGACGATCACGGACGTCCTCGAGATGTCCGTCGAGGAGGCCTACGATTTCTTCGAGTCCTCGAGTCAGATCCGCCGGCGGCTGGAACTGCTCAAAGACGTCGGCCTCGGGTACATGCGTCTGGGCCAACCCTCGACGACGCTCTCGGGTGGGGAAGCCCAGCGGATCAAACTCGCGGAAGAACTCGGCAAGAAGGATACGGGCGATACGCTGTATCTCCTCGACGAGCCGACGACGGGGCTGCACTCAGAAGACGAGCGCAAACTCATCGACGTCCTCCATCGGCTCACCGACAACGGAAACACGGTCGTCGTCATCGAACACGAACTCGACCTCGTGAAAAACGCCGACCACGTCATCGATCTCGGCCCCGAAGGTGGCGAAGGCGGCGGGGACGTCGTCGCGACGGGCACCCCCGAGGAGATCGCCCACGTCGAGGACTCCTATACGGGGTACTACCTGCGTGACTTGCTTCCGGACGTCGACCTCGAGGGCCCACGCGGGGAGCGCGTCGAGCCCGTGACTGCACCGATCGACGACGACTGACGGGCGTCGAACCCGCAAGCGGGCGGGAGTGATTACATATCAACCTCCCGTTTGACCCCACTACAGTTCCTCTCTTTACTCGCATGAGCGGGGACCCTGACACCGAAACCAGTATCGAACCGCCGGAGATCACCACGGAGACGATCCACCACGTCGACGATCCCCGGTTCACCCCGGAGAACGTGGCGATCGTGACCGGCGCGGCCTCGGGTATCGGCCGCGCGACGGCACTCGTCCTGGCGGCGAACGGCCTGACGACGGTCGCGACCGACGTCGACGAGGACGGCCTCCACGAAACCGTCGAAAACGGCGCGGAACTCGAGGTCGAAGGGAGCCTCGAGCCCGTCGTCTGTGACCTGACCGACGACGCCGAGCTCGAGGCGTTAGTCGAGACGGCCGCCGAGGCCGGCCAGCTCCGGTACGTGGCCAACATCGCCGGCATCCAGCACATCTCGCCGATCGAGTCGTTCCCGATGGAGACGTTCGATCTGCTCTATCAGGTGATGCTCCGTGCGCCGATGTACATCACGCAACTGGCCCTCCCCCACATCCGGGAGGCCGAGGACGGCGTCGGTGCGATCGCCAACATGGCCTCGGTCCACGGCCACTACGTCACCCGCGATAAGGTGGCGTACAACACGATGAAGTTCGGCCTGCGCGGGCTCACCAAGTCGACCGCGGCCGAAGGCGAGGGAGACGTTCGTGCCTTTAGCGTCAGTACGGGCTACGTCAAGACGCCGCTGGTGTTGAACCAGATCGCGGATACGGCCAGCGAGCGCGGAATCACCGAGCGCGAGGTCGTCGAGGACGTGATGCTCGGGCAGGCTCGGGCCTGCGAGATGATGGAGCCGGTCGAGGCCGGCAACCTCTTCGCCTTCGGGCTCTCCCGGCACGGCAAACACCTCAACGGCGACGATCTGCTGTGGGACGGCGGCTTCGTGAACACCTACGAGTGATGGACACATGGCATACACAATCGGGACACGGCGGAAACTCGAGGACGGCGAATCGCTCCCCAGGAGGGCGAAGAGATGTTGAACGGACAGATCGACGTCGAGAGCTGGACCTCGGAACTGATGCTCGCCAGTGGCGTCCTCTGGGCCGCCGTCCTCGGACTCGGGCTGGCGGGCCAGTGGTTCCCGGCGTTGTTGCTGTCGGTGTTTCTGTTCCACCCGTGGTTCGTCATCGGCGCGAGTTCGGGCGGAACGATCTCGACGAAGCTGCTCGTCTATCCGCTGGGGATCTGGACGGCCCTCCAGCTGTCGGCGTTCGGCCTGATCGAGTACTACGCGAACGCCTTCGGCGGTTCCCCGGACTTTCTGATCACCGGGATGCACCCATCCTTCGCCGCCGCCTACTGGCTGTACTGGATCGGCGGGTTCATGACGGTCACGCTGGCCTACGGGATCTACTTTCGCAAACACTTCCTGCCGGACGGGGAGTGGGATCGGTTCCTCGAGGAAGTCGAGCGGGTAGAGGCCGAGGACGATACCCAGGAGGCGGCCGACCCGGCGGAGGTGACTAATCGATGATCGACCTGCTCGTTCCGGGCTTCGTCGCCGTCTTCATCCTCTCTGTGTTCGGCGTCGGCCTCTACAGCAAGCGCCTGATCGATTCGTCCGACGAGTTCTACGGCGCGACCAAGATGTTCGGTGCGGCGGTGATCACCCTGGCGAGTATGTCGGGGATCATGAGCGCGTTCGGGTTCATCGGCGGCCCCGGACTCGTCTACGAGATGGGGACGTCCTCGCTGTGGATGACCTTCGCCAGCGGGCTGGGCTTCGCGATGGCCTACTGGATCATCGGCAAGCGCGTCCGCGGGATGGCCGACGTCGCCGACATCGGGACGCTCGGCGACATCGCCGACGAGCGGTTCAACAGCGGCGCGATCCGCGGGATGCTCGCGTTGATCCTCTTTATCGCCTGCTGGGCGTACCTCGCCTCGCAGGTCGCCGGCGGGGGGTACGTCCTCTCGGTGATCCTCGGCATCTCGATGGAGGCGGCCGTCTGGGCCGTCTTCGGCCTGATCATCGTCTACGTCGCCGTCGGGGGCATGGCTTCGGCCCAGCTCGCGGGGGCGTACACGGGCGCGGTGATGCTCGTCGGCGTCGTCGGCGTCGTCGTCGGCTTCTTCCAGATCGCCGGCGGGATGGAGAACACGACCATGACGGTCGTCGAGGCCGGCGAACTCACCGGCGAAGACGTGACCAAAGCGTTCACGCCGCAGATGCTCGACGGCTGGGGGCTCGCAGAAGGCTCCGCACCCGGCCTGCTGTTGATCTGGCCCATCGTCTTCAGCATCGGCGTCATGGGCCAACCACAGGTCCTCCAGCGGATGTTCTCGATCGACGATCCGAAAGGGCTGCGCACCGTCGGCCTCGTCAGCGGGGTCACCTACGCCGTCGGGAGTATCCTCTGGTTGCTCATCGGCTTCGTCGCGCTCTACATGGTCGCCGCCGGGACCATCGAACCGCTTTCCGACCCCGACATGGCGGCCTTCGAGTTCGTCGAACGCCTCCACATCGTCCTCCAGATGATCATCTACGCGAGCCTGGTCGCCGCGATCATGTCCACCGCTGCCTTTTTCCTGTCGGTCGCCTCCGGGGCGATCGCCCGGGACTTCGTGCGAGCGATGGGCTGGGAGTTCTCCGAGCGACGCGAGACGTGGCTCGGACGCGCCGCGGTGCTCGTCGTCGGCGTCGGCTCCGTCCTCTTCGGCCTCTACGGCGGCCACCTCGTCGCGATCCTCGGTACCTTCGGCTGGGGGACCTTCGTCAGCGGGACCATCCCTGCCGTCGTCGTCGGCCTGCTCTGGAAGGGGGCGAGCCGCGAGGGCGTCACCGCCGGCCTCGCCTCCGCACTCTTGCTCAACGTCACGCTGCTGGTCGCAACCCAACTCGGCTACGCGTTCCCGATCGGGATGGACTTTTATTTCATCGCGATCGCCGTCTCGATCTCCGTGACGATCTTCGTCTCGCACGTGACCGACGGAGCCAGCGGCGAGAACGTCCCCGACCACGTCGAACCGATCTTCAAACTCTAACGGAGGTGATGAGATGGAACTCTGGCTCATCGGCTTCGTCGCGATGCTGGTGATCAACCTGATCGTCCTCTTCCTGAAGATATAGGCCCCGGCTGGCCGCCTTCCGGTTTTCAGGGCACGCCAGTTCGGAAACCGTGGGTCCGCCCCCCGATATCCGGGGCGAGTGTCCGACGTTGGTATACATATCAACCCGCCGGTTTTCGCCGGTAGGGTCCCTGTTCTCTAGTAATGGCACCAACACTGATAGCCGGTGTGGGCGCGACCGACTTCGGCGAACACGCCGGCCGAACCGGCCGGGAACTGTTCGCCGAGGCGCGTTCGAGCGCACTCGAGGAAAGCGCCGTACCGCCGTCGGACGTCGACGCCCTCTACTACGGCAACTACATGGGCGAGACCGCCGAGAACCAGAGCCACCAGGCCCCGCTGATGGCCGCCGGGATCGGGACGACCGGCCTCGAGGCCACCCGGGTCGAGAACGCCTGTGCCTCGGGGGGCTACGCCGTCGCCGACGGCGTCCGGGCGATCGAGAGCGGCCAGGCGGACGTCGTTCTCGTCGGCGGACTCGAACGGATGACGAACCTCGAGACAGGCGAGACGACCGCGGCGCTCGCTCGCGCAGCCGACGAGTTACACGAGGGGCGTCCCGGCCTGACGTTCCCCGGCGCGTACGCACTGCTCGCCGACGCCTACATGGACCGTTTTGGCGGCACGCGCGAGGACCTGGCCCACGTCGCCGTGAAGAACCACGCGAACGCGGCGACGAACCCGAACGCGCAGTTCCGCGAGGAGATCGACGTCGAAGACGTCCTCGAGGCACCCGCCGTGGCCGACCCGCTGGGGCTGCTTGACGCCTGTCCGATCTCCGACGGGGCCGCCGCCGCCGTCCTCGTCTCCCGTGCGTACGCCGAGCGAAACGAGCTCGAGGCCGCGGTGGCGATCACGGGTTCGGGACGGGGCACCGAGACGCTATCGCTCCAAGAGCGTGTGGACATGACACGGACGAGAGCCGCCGAGTCGGCCGCACAGGCCGCCTACGACCGGGCCGGCGTCGATCCCGGGGACGTCGACGTCGCCGAGGTCCACGACTGCTTTACGATCGCCGAGGTGCTCGCCCTCGAGGCACTGGGCCTCTACGAGCCCGGCGAGGCGATCACGGCCGCCCGCGAGGGCGAGACGACCGCCGACGGCGAGGTTCCAGTAAATCTCTCGGGCGGGCTCAAAGCGAAAGGCCACCCCGTCGGCGCGACGGGCGTCGGCCAGCTCGTCGAACTGACGAAACTGCTCGCGGGCACCCACCCGAACGCCGACGCCGTCGCCGACGCCGAGGTCGGCGTGACCCACAACGCGGGTGGGACGGTCGCGACCGCCGCGGTTCACGTCCTGGAGGTCCAGTCATGAACGTCGAAACCGTCCGGGAGACCGGCTACGACGCCTGGCTCGACGCACTCGAGGCCGGCGAGGGGTACTTCCTCCGTGACGGCGGGCGGGCGACCGTCCCGCCGGCCGTGACGGGCGGGGACGACCTCGAGTTCGAACCGCTCCCCGAAACCGGGGCCGTCAGGTCGAAGACCGTCATCCGGGTTCCCCACCCCGACTTCGGCGCTGACGCCCCCTACGCGATCGCGATCGGCGACTTCGGCCCCGTGACGCTGACCGGCCAGGTCGCCGGAATCGACCCCGAAGACGTCGAGACCGGCCTCGCGGTCGTGCCGACGGTCCGGGAGTGTGAGACGAGCGGGAAGCGCTTCGTCGCGTTCCGCCCCGCAGGTGAGGTGGGTGACGAATGAACGTCATCGACGAGGGCGAGGGCGAACTCGTCGGCTGGGAACACCCCGACGACGCCCGGGCGTGGAACCGCGAGAACCGCTCGCGGGCGTTCGAGGACAAACGGATGAGTGCAAAGGAGGCCGTCGAGCGGTTCGTCGACGACGGCGACCTGCTGGCAAGCGGCGGCTTCGGGCACGTCCGGATCTCGACGCCGATCCTCCACGAAATCGTCAGACAGGGCATCGAGGACCTGACGCTCTCGGGGAAGACCACCGTCTTCGACGCCGACTTGCTGATCGCGGCGGGTGCGGTCTCGAGCGTCGAAGCCGCCTACTGTTTCGCCCACGAAACCCGCGGGGGCGAGTCCG
>LKNC01000081.1 GCA_001564255.1 Natrialbaceae archaeon Tc-Br11_E2g1 | reverse complement strand
CTCCGATCTCGGCTGTCCCCGGTGTAACCGCTCTCGAACCGCCGTTACCCGGTTGACT
Organism: Natrialbaceae archaeon Tc-Br11_E2g1; assembly: GCA_001564255.1. GTDB lineage: Archaea > Halobacteriota > Halobacteria > Halobacteriales > Natrialbaceae > Tc-Br11-E2g1. The sequence continues at coordinate 10,079 of LKNC01000081.1, read as the reverse complement.
GCCGGGGAGCCGTAGCCGACTGATAGTCGCCTTCGACGCCGCAGTCCCGGAGCAGTGTCACGATCTCGTCCCTCGAGAGTTTCTCGGCGTGTTCGGAGGATCGAACGACGTCGTCGGCAGGTGCGAACTCCCCCGAATACTCCACGGGTCGATCTCGCGTGGATTCGGGACGGATCGCGTACAGTGAACCGTTTTCGTACGCACGTTCTGTCTCGATGGGCGTCATGATCTCCTCGTGGAAGGTCTCCCCGGGACGACGACCGATCAACTCGACGTCGATCGCCGACGGATCGTGTCCGTATTTCGGTGCGATCGTATCGATCATCGCCCCTGCGAGGTCGACGATCCGGACCGCGGGCATCTTGGAAACGAAGACTTCGCCGCCTCGAGTCCGTTCTAGGGCCTGGCTCACCAGGTCGAAGACGTCCTCGTCGGTGAGCAGAAAGCGGGTCATCCGCTCGTCGGTGAGCGTCACCGGTCCGCCCGTGCGGATCTGCTCTGTAAAGCGTGGAATCACCGACTGCGAGGAGTTGATGACGTTGCCAAAGCGCACGGAGGTGAGCCGCAGGTCCTCATCCCCTCCGTAATTGCCCGCCGTGATCAGCTGTTCGCCGAGGAGTTTTGTCGTCCCCATCGCGTTCGCGGGGTGGACCGCCTTGTCACTGCTCGTGAACACCACCCGCTGGACACTCGAGTCGCGTGCGGCCTCGACGAGGTTCTGGAGGCCCATCACGTTCGTCTTGACGGCTTCGTAGGGGTTTCGCTCACAGACGTCGACGTGTTTCATCGCGGCGGTGTGGATCACGTCGTCGACGCGCGCTATCGCCCGTCGCAGACACCGTTCGTCCCTGATATCGCCGGCGATCGGTCGCAGTCGGTCGTCGTCGAACCGGCTTTGCAAGGCGGCGAGTCCGGGTTCGTTGTTGTCGAGCACCCGGAGTTCGCCGGGGTCGTGATCGAGGATCCGCGGGACCAGCGACTGGCCGACTGAGCCGCCGCCCGTGAGCAGGACGGTTCGTCCGGTAAACATACGTCACGTGCTCGCCGTCGGTGTCGTTAGTTACTTCCCACGAACAGTGGCGGTGAATTCGCCTACCGGGCGTACGTGAAGAGTACAGGCCCGTTCAGGCGACCCGAACGGGTCGGGGAGACGACGAGCACGGAGCCGTGACTCGATCGGGGCTGTAGCGGCCACACTACTAATACTGTCGGTCATGGACCTGTGAACCGGTGTGTGTCAGAACCGGCGGTACAGCGCGTGTCAGCTCGTCCTCTCTCGGGAGTGGTGTCCGTCTGTATGACCGACAGTGTAAATGGCGGATACTGGAACCGTCGATGAATGTCTGAGGAGTCATCCGCCCTTACCTCGTTGCGCTCGGTCGCCGACGGGGCGAGTCTCCACTACGTCGGGACCGCCGTCGTCAACCTCGCCGGGTTCCTCCTGACGCTCGTTTTGACCCGCACGCTCGGGGCCGGGATCTACGGCATCTACGCCTACGGAACGATGCTGTTACAGTCGGCCCTCACGTTCGCCAACCTCGGGACCGACGTCTCCGCGACGCGGTACATCTCGGCGAACCTCGAGGACCCGGACTACCAGGACCGGATCCTCGCGCTGTCGTACGCCACGACGCTCGTCGTCAGCGTCCTCGGTGCCCTTGCCCTCTTTTTCGCCGCGCCGACGATCAACGCCTACACCCTTCAGGAGCCACTCTTTACCCCGGCGATGCAGGTGTTCGCGATCGCCCTGCCGTTCCAGGCGCTGACCCAACTCGTCTCGAGTACGTTCCGCGGCCTCGAGATGGCCGTCGGGAAGACCGTCGTCATGGTCGCCGGCCCGCTGGCCCAGCTTCTCGCGGTCGTCGCGGCGGTGGCCGTGGGCTACTCCGTGCTCGGGGTCGCGGCGGCCTACGCGGTCGCCTGTCTCGTCGCCTTCTCGGTCGTCCTCTGGTACGTCCTCGCCCGGACCGATCGGCGTCCACGGTGGGAGTTTCGTCGGCACGAGGCGGTCGGGTTCTACAACTACTCCGCGCCGCTCTCGCTGTCGAAAGCGAGTGCGTTCCTGTTCAAACGCGTGGACGTGTTCATGGTCGGGATCTTCCTCGCCGCCGCCGACGTCGGCATCTACAACGTCGCCGTCTTGCTCGCGACCGTCCTCGCGATGCCACTGATGGGGATCAACCAGTTGTTCCCGCCCGTGGCCTCACGACTGTACGCCAACGGGGCGAGAGGCGAACTCGAGTCGGTGTACGCGACGGTGACCCGGTGGTCGATCACCGCCTCGGTCGTCCTCGCGTTGCCGGTTATCGTCTACCGGAGTGAGGTCCTCGTGCTGTTCGGCCCGGAGTTTATCGCGGGGACGACCGTCGTGGCCCTGTTCGTCGCAGGCCAGCTGTTCAACGCCGCCGCCGGACCGGCGAACGACCTGCTAACGATGACCGACCACCAGTACCTGGTCATGGGCAACCACCTCGTGTTCGGCGGACTCAACGTCGTCCTCAACTACGTCCTGATCCTCGAACTCGGCCTGATCGGGGCGGCCGTAGCGACCGCGGGCGTCCTCGCCGCGTTGAACGTCGTTCGCGTCCTCGAGGTGTGGTACCTCGAGGGGCTTTTCGCCTACTCGATCGAACTGTGGAAACCCCTCGCAGCCACCGCGGTGGCCGCGGTCGTGATGTCTCTCGTCGGGCTGGTACTCGGTGGGATAGCCGCCGTACTCGTGGGCACTGGCGCCGGTATCGTGGCGTTTCTCGGTGCTCTCTACTGGTTCGGCCCGGAAGAACGGGACCGCGAACTCGCGGGGAACTACCTCGAGATCATCGGGTGATCGTCGGTCGGTTCGGAGCTAGCGATCCCTGGCGTTGTACTCGACGTGGACGGCGGCATCGCCGAGAACGGTCAGATCCGTAATCGCTCCGTCGAACCAGTAGACGTCGAGCCAGTTTACGAGGAGACTGCGGACCGAACTACGCTCATCGACGGCGTCGTCGGCCGTACAGAGAGAGCGGGCGTCGAGGAGTGAGCCGTCGACGCGGATGGCGTAGGTGCTCGGCCCGCCGGCTGCGGAGCCGTCGATCACGATCGCGTGTGGGAGGATCCGCTCTTGGCCGTACTCGTCGGGGTCGATCTCCTTGCCGTCGATCGAGACGGTCGCCTCGCCGTTCGTGAGCGTCACGTCCGTCACCGCACCCGCAAACCGGAACCGCAACGTCTCCTCGGTGAGCGACCCCTGGACTGCGGCGTCGGTGAGGACCAGGGTCTCGTCTTCGGGCTCGTCCCCGCCGTCGAACTCGAGGTCGCCGTCGACGGTGACCTCGAAACTCGAGGGGGCTCCCTCGCCTTCGATCTCGAGGGTGTGGGGCAACTCCTCGCCGTACTCGTCGGGGTCGATCTCCTCGCCGTCGACCGTCACGGTTCCGGGGCCGTCGACGGTCAGTTCCTCGAGGTCACCCGAGAAGCGAAAGGCGTCACGCCAGGTGCCGACGATGCCGTGGACGTAGTCGTCCTCGATGACGTCCTCGTCGTCGATCGTCGCGCCCTCGTCGGTCGACTTCTCGACGACCCCGTCGACGACGAACTCATACCGGGTCGCCCCCTCCTCGGAGCCGTCGAAGAGGATGACGTGTGGGAGTTCGTCCGCGTCGCTTTCCTCGGTCGAAACGGCCCCTTCGTCGGAACCGCTCTCGCTCGAGGCTCCCGCGGCGGCTTCCTCGGGGGTGGTCGGACACCCTTCCGGGATCCGGCTCCCGTCGGGGCTGTTTCCGTTTCCACCGCCCCACTGGACCCGGCCGTTGGTGTCGCGGTAGCCGCCGTGGAAACTACTGTCCCACTGTGTGTCCTCGACGGAGACGGTCGCTCCGGGGCTGTTGCCGCCCGCGACGATCGAGTAGTGACGGCCGTTCATATCGAGGTCACAGCCTTTGACCTCGACCGGTCCCGGCGCCCACGCCCAGACGCCACGGCCGTCCTGGTGGCGACCGTCGTTGAGCGCCACGCAGTTCTCGACGGTTCCGCGTGCGAGTCGGTAGTGGCTCACCCAGGAGTTCGCCGAGTAACAGTTACGAATGTCGACAGTTCCCTGTCCGCCGGGGGCCGAGCAGTAAAAGGAGTTGTCACCCATCTCCTGGATGTTGACCCGTTCGATCTCGAGGTGGCCGTTGTGATCCGGGGCGACCCAGATACCGAGACCGACGCGGTGACCGGACTCCGCACCGTCACCGATGTAGACGTTCTCGATCGTCGAGGTGCCACCGCCGGTGTCCGCCGCGCCGATTGCGGCCTGGTTGGCGCTGTACCGACCCCTGATCCCGATATTGCGAAGCGTCCAGTCGGTGCCGTAGGCGGCGATCGTCACCGCGGCACCGTTTGCGCTGATGTCGTACAGTACGTTCTCTAGAGTTTCTCCCGAACCGACGTTGACGACTTCCCGCTGGCCAGCGGGGACCTCGACGACCTCGTAGTCGTCCGTCGCCGCGGCGGCGGCCCCGGCCGCCATCGCCGTGCCGGCCGACACAGCGCCGGCCAGTCTGAGGTACGATCGTCTATCGAGTAATCCACCGTTACTGCTCGCGTCCGCGTCCCAGTCGGGGGAGGCGGACGTCCGCTCGTCGTCCGGTACGGGGGGTTCGCGTGCCATGCGTTCTGGTAACCGCACGTTTCCGGCATAAACTTTTCTCCTCTCTATTTGGTTAAATTTACGTAAATTCATACGTTACATACTGAGTATTCAGGAAATCATCTATGTTCGCGGACGAATACAGATACCGGGTCGTGGCTCCCCGGGGCGGTGTAATACGGGGTTACCGTCCCGAACACGGTTGGGAAACGGCGGTCGTTACTGTGTCATCGAGAGCAGAGCGGACGGTACGTGAGGACTGTGTCGATAGACGGGGTGGAGAGCACCTGCGGACAACGACAACACGGGGAAAACCGAACGGCGAAATCGGGAGGGGACAGCGTCAGCGGGGGGAGGGAATTGTGCCAGATGGTTGAGTGGAACGGATCCGGTAATCGACGGCTCGAGGTCAGGCCCCGCCCGTGGCGGCCCCCTCGGGGGAAGTCGGACAGCCTTCGGGGACGAAGTCCTCGGGGTCGGTGCCGTTGTCGCCGTGGAACTCGACGGAACCACCGTGGGGTTCGTTGAGGCCGCCGTTGTAGGTGGTGTCGTACTCGGTGTCGTAGACGTCGATCCGGGAGGGGCCGTCCGCGCCGGCGACCAGCGAGTAGTGGCGGCCGTTCATCGCGATGTGGCAGTCTCGCACCTCGACGGGGCCGGAGGGCCACGCCCAGACGCCGCGGCCGTCCTGGTGGTTCTCGTCGTTGACCGCGACGGAGTTCGTGACCGAACCCTCCGCGAGCCGGAAGTGAGCGACCCAGGAGTTCGCCGAGTAACAGCGGTCGATGTCGACCGTTCCGCCACCGGCCGAACCGGGAGCAGAACAGTAAAACGAGTTGTCACCCATCTCCTGGATGTTGACCCGTTCGATGTCTATGTGGCCGTTGTGATCCGGGGAGACCCAGATACCCAGGCCGGCACGGTGTCGGTCGATCGCACCGTCACCGAGGTAGACGTTCTCGATCGTGCTCGTGGCGTTTCCGGTGTCGGCGACGCCGAACTGGGCGTCGTCGCCGCTGTTTTCACCCCGTACGCCGACGTTACGGACCGTCCACTCGCTACCGTAGGCGGTAATGACGGTTTGTGCACCGTCGGCGGACTGATCGTAGAGTTTGTTCTCCAAGGTCTCGCCGTCGCCGACCTCGACGACGCGGCGCTCGCCGGCCTCGAGTTCGACGAGTTCGTAGTCGTCGTCGGCTGACACCGTACCGATCCCCGCGACGGACGTCGTCGCGGCGGCCACTGCTGTGAGAGATCGGACGTACGACCGTCGCGTTAACCCGCCCGTACGGGCTCGGTCGAAAGCTGTCTCGTCTTCGACGGTGCGAGGGGGTTTCGACATTGCGTTCGGGTAACGCCGGGTTTCGGTAATAAACCTTTTCTTGTCATTTTAATCACTATTCCTTGAAATTATAGGTTTTGGAAAAACATGGCTATTTCTGAAACCGGTTTCGGTACGAACGTAATACAGTTGTTCGCTCCAGAGCGTCCGGATCGGAGGGGGACGAACAGGGGGGGTTCGATCGCGGCGTTCGGGGTGGAACGGACTGCTCACCCGACTCAGCAGATTCCCACACACACGCGGCGGTCGTAATCGACGGTTATCCTCCGTCGATCGCGTACAGCCGGAACTCCTCGTTTGCGACGACCTTGTCCGCACCCGGGTAGGCGTCGACGCCCTCGAGGGCCTCCTCGCTGTGGTGGAGGCCACGCCAGACCTCGAACTCCCGGGTGGTGTCGTACTCGTCGACGGCGAAGTAGTAGTCGACGCCTCCGTACGCATCGCCGTAGTTCCCGTCCTCGAACTCGTCGACGTCGACCTCACCGAGTCCCGTTCCCTCGTAGTTGGTCATCTCCTCGCTCTCGAGGCCCTCGATCGCGTGGCCATAACGGTCGACGCCGTGGCCGAAGCCGGCGTACGGTCTGTCCTCGCCGTGGTCGATAGCCGACCCGTAGCCGCTCATCGTCTGGTCTGTGACCTGCTGGGAGGGGACGTAGATGAACGGAGAGGAGAAGACGATCATAAGCGAGAGGACGAGACAGGCTCCCAGGGCGACGGAGGCGACGACGTTGGCTCCAGGGGCGGTCAGACCCCTCGAGAGCCAGCCGACGCCGCGAGCGAGCCCGATCCCCGCGAGGATCGTCACGACTACGAACATGAAGCCGACCTGGCGAAACGCCATGTTCGCCGTGCCGACGAAGTAGATCCCGAACATCACCCCGAGTGGGGCGAGGGCGAGTCCGAAGTAGGTCACGAACGCCTTCGTTTCGCGGCCGACCCGGCTCTTGCCGAGCCAGACCACGAGGACGAACAGTGCGACGACGAGGGCGACGAGCGCGCTCACGAGGAACATCTTCGCGAACAGTTCATCGAGGGTCGCCCCGATCTCGGCCAGTGATGTATCCCGCTGTTCGACCTCGCCGCCGGTACCGATATCCTGTACGAACACGCCGTACACCAGTCCGGAAAACGCCCTCCTGAACCGTTCGTTGCTCACCACCCAGACGGCAAAGAGGGCGGCGAAGACGGCGGTGTGTGCGTACGCCGTCGGTTGCTCGACGATCGGATGGTCGGCGTATCGGCCTCGAGCGACGAACTGCACGGCCGAGATCACTCCCAGGAGGACGACGACGTTGATAAACTGCTGGGGGTGGATCGCGAGCATTCCGACACCCAAAACGACGAGAACGAGGCTGTAAGCCGACACCCCGAACGTCGGCTCGAGGTCGCCTCCCCGGTTCAGGTACGCGACGATCGCGAAGAGTACGACGGGCGCGAAAAACAGGGCGTTGGAGTTCGGGTGGACGCCTGTGTGGGTCGCGACGTTGTTGATCGGTAAGACCAGCCAGGAGGCGACGGCGGCGAAGCCGACGGCCGCGCCGGTCGTGGAGATCTCGCGGACGACGAGGGGGACGAAGACGACGAACGGCACGAAGACGGCGACGACGGCGATCATGAGCGCCCGCTCTATCGGGACGCCGGCGACGAGCGAAAGGGCCGAACCGACGGCGTGGACCCCCGGATAGAACAGTTCCTGGGGGGCCATCGACCCCTCGACGATCCCCGCAGTCCAGCCGACGTGTGTCAGCCCGTCACCTCTCCCCTGAAACCGGTAGTTTCGCACGGCCGGCAAGGCGACCACCGCCGTGACCGTCCCGGCTCCGAGGGTGATCCCTATCCCCTGGTAGACCCCGCGGGCGGCGAGGGTCACACCGAGCGCGACCGAAAGGGCGACCCCGAGGGCGACCCACACCGCCGTCGGCGTCCCGCTGTAAATCGAGAGTTCGTATCCCACAGGCGGCGACCGTCGTGCGATCAGTATCGCCGCCGCGAGGGCGAAAAACCCACCCGCAAGCAGGAGGTCGAGGACGGTCCGTCTCATGGCAACTCGTCACCGTCCCGCTCGTCCACCGAGCTACCGATACCCATACCCATACCCCGGTGGTCACCGGCGGGATGGATTGTTATTGCTCGGCTATCCGCCCGGGTAGACCCCGAATGGACTGTTGGAGGCGCTTACGGCGGACCGACCGATCGACGGCACCACCTACTTTTGTCCGCCCCTGTCCTCTCTCGAGGCAGTTCGGCCGTCGCTGCCGAGCCGACCACGCATGGCCCACCCACCACCATCGATCATAATCGACGACGTCGACGCCGACGGAACCGACCTCGAGTGTTCGATCACCCCCTCTCCCGCCCTCGAGCGGTTTTTCACCGGCGAGCCACTCCGGGTGAGCTACGACGTCCCGATCGAGGACGTCCCCGAGGGCGTCCTGGCGATCCCCGCACTCGCCCAGGTCTGTCCGGTCGCCTGGACCCAGGGGGGTGACGTCTACGTCGAGGAGGTCGACGCCCCCTTCGCACGCGGCTTAGAGGACGTCAAGGCCACCCTCCTCGGGATGTACGACTTCCTCGAGGGTGGGGAGCTGTACACACGCCGGGTCGTCGAGGAAGCCCCCGAGACGGGCGGGGGGAGCGGCCTGCTCTTTACCGGCGGCGTCGACTCGACGTGTTCGTACGTCCGCCACCGCGAGGAGGAGCCGACGCTCGTGAGTCTGCGCGGGTGGACGATCCAGCCCGGTCCCGAAGACGACGGGACGTGGGCGGACCTGCGGACGCGCGTCGAACGGTTCGCCGACGAGCGTGGCCTCGAGACCGCCTTCCTCGAGGCGAACATGCTCTCGGCGCTCGATCACCCGATGTTGCTCGCACACTTCGCCCACCACGTCGACGGGGGCTGGTACAGCTCCGTCGGCCACGGGCTCGGATTGTTGGGCCTCTGTGCCCCACTGGCCTGGGCTCGTGGCATCGAGGACCTCTACATCGCCGCGACCCACTGGGAGGGGATCGACCTCGAGTGGGGTTCGAGGCCGGAGGTAGACGACCACGTCCGCTGGACAGGGACGGCCTGTCATCACGACTGTTATGACCGAACCCGCCAGGAACGGCTGGACCTCATCGGCGACTACGTCCGCGAGTCCGCGCCCGGACTCAGCCTCCAGACCTGTAACGTCCGCATGGACGGCAACTGCGGGGAGTGTGAGAAGTGTTATCGAACAGCTGTCGGACTCCGCCTCTCCGGACTCGACCCGAACGACCACGGCTACCCCTTCGCGGACGGCGACTACGCCGCCATCCGGCGGGCGTTCGAGGGCGGGGAGTGGGTCCTCGGCCACGACGAGAGGTACATGTGGGCGGACATCCGCGAGCGCGCCCGCGAGACCGACCCCCGGTCGCCGGCCGAACGCGCCTTCTTCTCGTGGCTCGAGACGGTCGACCTCGAGGCGGTAGTCGAGGCAGGCGACCCCCCGCTGAGCCACAGAGTCCTGCGCGCGGGCGCGAGGAACACACCCACCGGCGTCTACAACGCCGTCTACCCGATCTGGGACGCCACAAAGCGGCGACTATAACTGCTCGTTTCGCTCGCAGTTTCTCGGTATAGATCGTCATCCGAGACGCGCAAAGCGCGTCTCTCCGTGAGATGACGAACACACCGCGAGCGAAGCGAGCGGGAAGTGAGTCATCATTCCATGTAGCCCAGTCCTTTCAACCGATCCTCGACGTCCGAGAAGTCCGCCTCGACAGCCTTTCCGTCGCTTCGGGAGACGTCGACGCGTTCGACCCTCGAGGTCGCCGCCGTCGATTCGGGGTGGAAGGCGTCGAAGAGGACGCGGCCGTCGACGTTCGAGGGGACCGGTTGGCCCATCGCGTGGAGGACGGTTGGGGCGACGTCGACGACCCGAGCGCCCCGAAGGTCGACGCCGGCTTCGATCGAGGGGCCCCGACAGAGCATGATCCCCTCCGCGCGGTGGCTGCCGGTGTAGACGTCGCTGTCTGCGAACGGCTCCTCGACGATCGCGGTACGGACCTCGTAGATCCCACGACCGTTGACGATTAGATCGGGCGATCGGTCGTCGGTCGGGAACAGGTCATCGCCGTCGAGCACCCGCAAAACGGGGTCAT
>LKNC01000080.1 GCA_001564255.1 Natrialbaceae archaeon Tc-Br11_E2g1 | reverse complement strand
GTCGCCGTCGCAAAGCCCTCGCCGGCAGCCTCGGCGAGCACGTCCCCGTTCCAGTCGGCCGTCGCTACTGCGCCGGCGGCGACCTCGCTCGCTTGACAGACGGCGTCGACCGTCTCCCAGGCGTGGGGTGTCGCCCGCTGGAGGTCGCGGTTGTACGCGCGTGGCAGTCCCTTCAGCGTCGTCGAAAGGCCCTGGACCCCGCCCGCCGCGTCGCCCGCGACCGCACGGACGAGCTCGAGCGTATCGGGGTTTTTCTTCTGGGGCATGATCGACGACGTCGACGAGTAGTCATCGGAGAGGTCGACGTAGCCGCGGTTGGCGAAGACGATGACGTCCTCGGCGAGCCCCGACAGCGTCGTCGCGAGCGTCGATAACGCCCCCGTCGTCTCGAGGAGGAAGTCCCGACTCGAGGAGGCGTCCATCGAGTTCTCGATCACCGAATCGAACCCGAGTAACTCGGCGGTGCGCTCGCGGTCGATCGGGAACGTCGTGCCCGCGAAGGCGGCCCCGCCAAGCGGCGAGCGGTTGATCCGGCCGTAGGCGGAAAGCAAGCGTTCGGTGTCGCGGGCGATCGTCCCCGCATATGACAGCGCCCAGTGGGCGACCGTCGTCGGCTGGGCGGGCTGGAGGTGGGTGTAGCCGGGCATCACCGTCTCCAGGTGTTCGGCGGCCACCTCGAGTAACGCTTCCCGGAGGCCGATCGTGGCCTCGAGCGTTTCGAGGACGTCCTCGCGCAGGCGATAGCGGATGCAGGCGGCGACCTCGTCGTTTCTCGAGCGTGCCGTGTGCATCTTCCCGCCCTCGTCGCCGACGCGGTCGATGACGGCGGTTTCGATCGCCTCGTGGACGTCCTCGCCGTCGGGCAGCGAGTCGTGGCCGTCGACTTCGACCGCGTCGAGGGCCTGCAAGATCGCGCCGGCCACGTCGTCGCCGATCACGTCACACTCGGCGAGCATGAGGACGTGGGCGCGGTCGACCTCGAGGTCGGCCTCGAAGATCCGCCGATCGGCCTCGAGTGAGGAGAGGAACGATCGCGCGGGGCCGCCGCTAAACCGGTCGCGGCGAACGACGCTCTCGTCTTCGCTCTCCTCGGTCATCTCACTCTTCGCTCCCGCCGTCGGCGCTCAGTTCCGTCCCCGCTGCCTTTTGGGCTGCCTTCTTCGCGAGGCGACGCTGGAAGCCGTGGTACTTGGCGACGCCGGTGGCGTCTTCCTGTTCGATCGAGCCGACGGTTTCGGTGTCGAATGAAGCGTGAGAGGCCGAGTAGGCGGCGTACTCGCTGTCACGGCCGACGGCGCGTGCCTGGCCACCCTCAAAGCGGATCGTGACGGTGCCGGTGACGCGTTTTTGGGTCTCGGCGATGAAGCCCTCGAGTGCGTCCACGAGCGGGGCGTCGACCAGACCCTCGTAGCCTTTCTTCGACCAGCGCTGGTCGACCAGCTGTTTGAACTCGCGTTCTTCCTGGGTGAGCACGAGCGCCTCGAGTGCCTCGTGGGCGTTCAAAAGCGTCGTCGCCGCGGGGTGCTCGTAGTTCTCACGGACCTTCAGGCCGAGCATACGGTCTTCCATCGAGTCCGTGCGGCCGACGCCGTAGGCCCCGGCCAGTTCGTTCAGCTGCTCGATGAGCGAGACCGAACCCATCTCCTCGCCGTCGACGGCGACGGGATAGCCGTTCTCGAAGGTGATTTCGATCTCTTCGGTCTCCCCGGTGGGCTCTGCGGTCCACTCGTAGATCTCCTTGGGTGGGACGTAGTTCGGATCCTCGAGTTCGTCGCCCTCGATCGAGCGACTCCAGATGTTGGTGTCGATCGACCAGTCGCCGCCACTGCCGCCTTCGACGGGCAGGTCTTTCTCCTCGGCGTACTCCTGTTCCCACTCGCGGGTGAGACCGAGTTCGCGCACGGGTGCGTAGACGTCCAGATCGGAGTCACGCCAGATCGCCTCAAAGCGCAGCTGGTCGTTGCCCTTGCCCGTACAGCCGTGGGCGACGGCGTCACAGTCTCGTTCTTTCGCAACCTCGAGGATCGCGTTCGCGATCACCGGGCGTGCGAGTGCGGTGCCAAGCGGGTAACCCTGATAGGAGGCGTTCGCGCGAACGCTCTCGAGACAGAGTTGCGCGAATTCCTCCCGCGCGTCGACGACGTGCAACTCGAGGCCGAGTGCCTCGGCGGTCTCTTCGGCTTCGTCGAACTCCTCGGCCGGCTGGCCGACGTCGACGGTGACGCCGATTACGTCGTCGTGTCCGTACTCTTCCTCGAGCAGCGGGACACAGACCGTCGTGTCCAGTCCGCCCGAGAACGCAAGTGCCACGCGTGTCATGTCGTATCCGAAGAAATCGGACGGACGGACTTAAATTCACTGATTTAGATTTAGAATATTTGGAAAAGAGCAGTCACTACGCGGGAAATCTGGGTTTCTCGTGCCGAACTGGTTCCGTAACCGGAGATGGGGTAAAGTAGGGCCTACCGGCCCCGTCGCCGCCGCGAGATGACGGCCGCGTGGCTGTCGAAAAAGGCGGAGCCAGCCGACGCGGGCGGTTGCATATGCTAGGGGAGTAGCAAGACCGCTGTACTAAACCCTGTCGATCCCACCCGGACACCGTCGTGTGATACTGTCAGACAGAAGTACGTGAACGACGGAGACGGCTATCAGTCATCGTCGTCTGGCAACGCCAACACGTTCTCCCGGCCGATCCGGAAGACCTCGATTTCACCGTCCTCCCGGAGCTGGCCGACGACCTGGCTGGTCTTCGCTTCCGTCCACTCGAGTTCCGAGACGACTTCCTGTTGTTTGATCCGGCCGCCACGGTCCTCGATCAGGCACAGGACCCGTTCTTCGTTGCTCAGCAGTTCCGGCGGTGGCCGGTCCGGTTCCGTCCCACCCTCCGGGTGGGTCGGTTCGGTGCTCTCCAGGGGGTCTTCCTCGCCCCGCGTCACCCACCACCCAACTCCGGCGACGGTGAGGGCGACCGCGCCGGCGACGACGAGCCACGGCAACGTGTAGAACCGATCCGGCTGCTCGCCGGCGTCGACCGGCTCACCCCCGGTGTCCATCACCTCTATTCGGGGTTCCCCGTCCCGGAACTCCGTCTCCTCGCCGTGCCAGATGACCGCGGTTTCCCGGCGGTCGTCGGGTGTCGGCTCGGCCGTCGTCTCGCTGTACTCTTCGGGCCAGGCGACGTCGAAAACGACCCGCTCGTCGAGCTCGAGCCACCCGAGTGCGTCACCGGCTTCGATGCGGTTGAGTTCGACGTGGGCGAACGAGTCCCACTCGAAGCCGATCCGGACGTAGCCGTACTCGGGTGCCGTACTCGTCTCGTCGGTCTCGATCGAAAAGCCCGACGCGAACATCTCCCGGCCGCTCTCGTTTTCGGCCTCGGTGACGTCCGCCCGCACGTCGCTCTCGAAGGACTCGAGGTACCGATCCGATCGGTCCTCGACGTCGGTCTGTAGGGCCTCCCAGTCGACGCTCTCGTTGTCGTCGTCTAACCGGTAGCGGTACTCGACTGTCCAGGAGGCCGACCCGTCATCCCGAAGTTCGACCTCGTACCGGAGTTCGTCGTACCCCGACAGCGAGGGCTCTCCCTGTCCGCCAGCCGGACGGTCGACGACACCATCGCCTGTGTCGGGTGTCCCCCCCACGACGATCACACCACCGACCAGACACCCGAGTAGCAAAACGGTACACACGAGCACCCGGTACCCCGTTCCCATTGGGGAAAGATGGTATGCCCGACCGGATATGTCTTTCTTACGAGTAATGTATTATGTGAATTGAGTGTCCCCGGGGAGTGACCGTCCCCGAATGCGGACGGTCCCGTGATCGGTCCGGAGAAACCACCAGACTCATAGCCGAACCGCTACCTACATCGACCTACGTGTACAGCGTCAACGTTCCGGTCCCCGGTCGCGTTCGCGAACTCGCAGCCGGCCTGTATCCGTCGCTGTCGACGTTCGAGACCGTCCGCGAGAACCACTCGTTGCTGCTCAAGCGCCTCGGCGACGCCGACCACGTCGCCCAGCTCCAACACCGAACCCACCGCGCCCTCGAGGGCGCACCCGCCGTCGAGGCACGGGTCACGGGGATCGACGTCTTCGAGGATCCGCCCCTCGGGAACGCGCCGGTCGTCTACCTGGCCGTCGAGAGCCCCGGCCTCGAGTCGATCCACGCCGACCTCGTCGACGCCTTCGGCGCGGTCGAGGGACTGGAAGCCGACGACTACGTCCCCCACGTCACCCTCGCCCGTGGTGGGGACCTAGAGGCCGCCAGACGGCTCACCGACCGGGAGATCGAGCCGATCACGTGGACGGTCAACGGACTCGAGTTCTTCGATGGCTCCTATCGGCTGCCGGTAAGCCGGGTATCTTTACCTGCGTGACGCTGGCGGGACCGTCTCGGGGGTTTTCCTCGACGACATGAAACGTACCGTGTGTCGCTCGCTATTAAGCCGATCCAGCCCGTAAGGACGGCTATGCGAATCGTTACGACGCTCCCGTCCGCGACGGAAATCGTCCATGCGCTCGGGTTCGAACCCGTCGGCGTCTCCCACGAGTGTGATCACCCGCCGGGCGTCGAGTCGGCCCCCGCGGTCACGAACTCGCGGATCGACACCGACGCCTCGAGCGCGGAGATCGACCAGCAGGTACTCGAGGTCGCCGATGCGGGCGTTTACGAGGTCGACGTCGAAACCCTGGACGACCTCGAACCGGACCTGATCGTCACCCAGGGGATGTGTGAGGTCTGTGCGGTCGACGTAGCCGAGATCGAGCGGGCGGTCGCGGAGATCGACGCCGACCCCGAGATCGTGACGACCGATCCGAACACGGTCGCGGACGTCATGGGCGATATCGAGCGCATCGGCCGGGCCGCAGGTCGGGAGAGCCACGCCAGAGGGGTGGTCTCGAGGCTGCGCGAACGGCTCGCGACGGTCCGGGACCGGCTCGTCGACCTCGAGGACCGACCCCGAACCGTCATTTTCGACTGGACCGATCCGGTGATGGTCGCGGGCCACTGGATGCCCGAACTCGTAGCGGCCGCCGGCGGCGAGTACGGGATGGCCGACCCCGCCGACCGTTCGACGCCACGGGAGTGGGCGGCGGTCCGTGAATACGATCCCGAACTGCTCGTCGTCGCCCCCTGTGGGTACGGGCTGGCGGACGTCGCCCGGAACCGCTCGGACCTGACCGACCGGGAGGGGTGGGCGGATCTGACTGCCGTCCGCGAGGGACGGGTGTGGGCGATGGACGGCGACCACTACGTCAACCGCCCGGGGCCACGGATCGTCGACACCGCCGAGTACCTCGCGGGGATCGTCCACCCCGATCGGTTCGAGGAGCCACCCGCGGACGTGGCCGTTCCGTTCGCCGACCTCGAGTGGGGCGTCGAGGCGTGATCGTCCTCCCCGCCGACGTTCGCGAGGGGATCGTCGCCAGGGCACGCGAGGGGACACCCGAGGAGGTCTGTGGCGTCCTCGGCGGCGAGTTCGACGCCGACTGGAGCCACGTTCGGTCGTCCTACCACGCCGCAAACGCCGCCGAGGAGCCACGGACACGATATCGCCTCGACCCCGAGGAAGCCCTCGAGATCTTCGAGCGCCTCGAGGCCGACGGTGAGGGGATCGTCGGCTTCTATCACTCCCACCCCCGTGGGCCGGCGGAACCGAGCGAAACCGACCTCGAGGCGGCGACCTGGCCGGATCGGTCCTACGTCATCGTCTCCGTTACCCCGTTCGAGGTCGGCTCCTGGCGCTTTCGTGATGGGGGGTTCGAACGTGAGATGGTGGTCGAGAGCTGATACGGTCCGGTGTGATTCGTTTCCGGTGATCGCCGCCCCGTTCGGGTCGACCACCGGTAAAACGGGACACCGATCCCTCCGTGCGGGTCTACGGCCCACAGAGTCATGGTAAACGCTAGCGCGCATCTCCAATGACTTAAACCTCTGTCGCTCGTAGTAGACGTATGAGCGAAGAAACAGGGCGCCGGAACCTCCGGATGCCTAACAGTGACGAACTGTTCGCGGTCGTAACGGAACACCTCGGCGGGAACCACGTGCGCTTGCGCTGTGAGGACGGCGAGGAGCGACTCGGTCGGATCCCCGGCCGGATGAAATACCGGACCTGGATCAACGAGGACGACGTCGTTCTCGCGGAACCGTGGGACTGGCAAGACGAGAAAGCGAACATCGAGTGGCGCTACACGGGCCAGGACGCAGACCAGCTCCGGCGCGAAGGCCACATCGACTGACTCACTTACCGCTCGCTTGGCTCACGAGTCACTTCGTTCCCCGTTCGCCATTCTGAGGCCTCCCTACGCTCGCGGCGCGTTCGTCATCCCAGAGAGACGCGCTCGCGCGTCTCGAACGGCGATCTGTCTACCGAGAAACTGCGAGCGAAGCGAGCAGTTTTACATCGTACAGGTCCCCTCGTAGGAGACGTCTTCTACCGACTCGATTTCCGTCTTTTCACCACAGACCGGACAGGCCGGATCGCGTCGGATGTCGACGGTCTCGAAGCTCATTCCCATCGCGTCGTACATCAGCAGGCGCCCCTCGAGGGTCTCCCCGGTCTCGAGCAGGTACTTGATGACCTCCGTCGCCTGGATACAGCCGACGGTGCCCGGCAGGACGCCGAGGACGCCGGTGGTCGCACAGTCGGGGACGGTGCCCGGCTCGGGTGCTTCGGGGAAGACACACCGGTAGCACGGACCGTCGCCGTCGTTCTCGAACGTCGTGACCTGCCCTTCGAAGCGGTAGATCGCGCCGTGAGAGAGGGGGATCCCCTCGAGGGTGCAGTAGTCGTTGAGCAGGTACCGGGTCGCGAAGTTGTCACTGGCGTCTAAGACGACGTCGTACCCCTCGAGGATTTCGGCGACGTTCTCGGCGGTCAGACGGGTCCCGTGGGTGGTGACGTCGACGTCCGGGTTCTGGGTCGTGACGTACTCGGTCGCGCTCACCACCTTGGGTCGGCCGACGTCGGCGTCGCCGTGGACGATCTGTCGCTGGAGATTGGAGCGTTCGACCGCGTCGTCGTCGACGATCCCGAGTTCGCCGACGCCGGCCGCCGCCAGATACTGGATCGCCGGCGAGCCGAGTCCGCCGGCACCGACGACGAGTACGGAACCGTCGAGCAGTCGCTTCTGTCCGTCGGGGCCGACCTCGTCCATGATGACGTGTCTCGAGTACCGATCGAGCTGTGTGGCGTCGAGGCGCAGGTCACTCATACCCCGTCTTTGACCCGAGAGTGAGAAAAGCTACCGGGTCAGCCGTCCGTCCCGAGGCGGCGGTACCGAACGGCTCCCGTCGTGGCTGGTACTGTCTGTCACGACCGGATGCTTTATTACCATGGTGTTCGATGACACACCTATGGCATCCGCACCCAACGGTGCCGACGACGACGTGTTCGACCAGTTCCTGAACGACCGCGGCCACGCTGTCGAGCGGGTAGGCTGGGAGACGGAGTACAACAAAAAGCAGTGTCCGGAGTGTGGCGGGCTCCACGACGACGCCGCCACGTCCTGTACCGTCTGTGGGTGGGAACCGCGAACCTGACCGGGACCCGATTCCCGGCGGGTTTCGGCGATGGCACTACCAGCCACGCCGGTTCGTGATTTTTGAACTGAATAGCCGTCAACACAATTATTACCCATCACTTCCCTACAGGAAACCGAGTATGCCGGAATGTCAGAACTGCGGTGCGTTCGTCACCGAAGCGTACGCTCGAGTGTTCACGCCGACGGGGGTGGAAAACCCCCGCGTCTGTCCGGAGTGTGAGGACAAGATACGCGACGGGGCTGACGTGCGGACCGCCCGTTCCTCGCGGAGCAACTGACCTGGCATCGTCTTCCCCGTCGACGGCCGGCCAGTGCCGTGGTTCTCTCATCGATGGCCCTATATCAGACGGGTGAAAACGTACCGTACGAATGGTCCGGGACTCGATCGGGTCGGAGTCGCTGCCGTCGGCAGAGGACATCTGCTCTGCGCTCGACGACCCCGACTGTCGAGAGATCATCCGGAATCTCGACGAGCCAATGACCGCCTCTGAACTCAGTTCACACTGTGATATCCCCCAATCGACGTTGTATCGAAAACTCGAGTTGTTGACCGAGTCGACGTTACTCGAGGAATCGACCGAGATCCGTCGGGACGGCCACCACGCGAGCAAGTACTCCGTGGCCTTCGAGGAGATCACGCTCTTTCTCGACGAGGACCTCTCGCTTGGGGTGAAAATAGAGCGACCGTCACGGAGTGTCGACGAGCGACTCGCCGAGATGTGGTCGGAGGTGAGAAAGGAGACATGACATACGAAGCTATCGGTATGGAGGTAACGATCGCACTCACAGTCGTGAAGACGCTGCTTTTGATCGTCGGAGGGATCATCACCTACTTCGCGTACAAGGCCTACCGACGGACCCGTCAACGCCCCCTCGGCTATCTGGCTGCTGGCTTCGGTATCGTCACGCTCGGTCTGGTGCTGGCCGGGTTGCTCTACGAACTGCTCTCGGTGCCACTCGCCGTCGGGATCCTGATCGAGAGCCTGCTCTCGCTCGTCGGGTTCGTCGTCATCGCCTTCTCGCTTTACGCACACTGACGTCCTCCAGACGACCGAATTCGCGGGCGGCCCCCTGTCGGTCGTGCAAGCGAGGACAACCCTTATTCCGGGTCTGTCGAAAGGAACCCCTATGACCGAAGACGACGGCCCGGATGCCGATGGAGCGTCGGCACAGGCCAACGAGGGGAAATCGATGCCCGGCGTCCCGGACCCGGCCGGGGGAGACGAGGAGGTACCCGAGGACGTCCGGAAGTACGCCCGGTTCCAGAAAGTCGACGGCGCACAGTACGATCGGGTAAACGAGTTCCTCCGCGATCGGACCTACGTCACCGCCCGAGAGTGGGCGATCGCACGACTCTGTGCTGACTTTCGGACCGAGACGGGCGTCGAGATGACCAAAATCGGCGAGAACCTCCCCGAACTCGTCCCGTTCATGACCGACACCTACTCCCCACAGGCGGTAAACCAGGCCCGGGCGAGTTTCGAGGAGAAAGTCCGGACCGCCGGGGCGACCTTCCTCTACGGTGCGATGTGTGATTTCTTCACCGCGGAGGAACTCGACGACGTGATGTACGAGGCCACCGAGGTCGCCAAGTTCCTCCTCGAGGTCGAGGGCGTCGACCTCTCGGTCGAAGCGGAACTCGAGGCCGAAGAACGCATCTCCTCGGTGATGCGTGAAGTGCGGGAAGCGAGCAAGGAACTGCGCGAGCAAGAGGAGAGTTAGAGACGATCTTCCTCGATGAACAGTGATGGCTCGTCGTGGGCGAACGAGACCCACCCGTCCCCGAGGGCGGGGGGCCGGACGTGGATCCTGAGCTCCCCGTTCTCGAGGGCCGTCTCGAGAATCCCGCGGGCGTCCTCGAGGTCGTACGAGAGGGGGACGACGACTGCGACTTCGGTCGCGTCGTCGACTTCGGCCGTCAGGACGTGTGTGCGCTCTCCGACCCGTCGGCGGTAGACTTCCGCCCGGTCGAAGGCGGCCCCCTCGCGGTCGACGGCGGTCGCGACGGGGTCGTACTCCCCGTCGGTGACCAGGGCCTCGAGGCCGGCGTGGCCGTCACGCTCGACCGCGTGGACGTCAGTGGGGCTGACTGCGATCGCCTCCCAGCCCGCCTCGCGGTAGTTCTCGGCGAGCGAGCGGGCGTCCTCGAGCAGTTCGTTCCAGGGGTCCGTTCCCGTGCCGCCGTCGGCGTCAGTCACCGGCACCCACCGTCCGGGGTGGACTCGTTCATACTCGAGTTCGGGTGGTCACCAACAAAACCCTTGTCCACGGGTCGATCGTCGACGAGCGTTTCCTCGAGGAGTCGTTCGCTCATCGCTCGGTCGACGTCGATCGTCCCGGCCCGGCCACCGAAGACGCACATAGACGACGGTTGGTCCCGACGGGTCTAAACGCTCCCGTCACCTGGATCCCCGTGATGGCAGTCAGACTCGGCGCGGAGGTGATCGGACGGTACCAGCGGTTCTCACTCTACAACTCGCCGTACCCCGCCCACGACGAGGGGTGTGCGATCGACCTCTACCCGGGAACGCTCCGTGATGGACGGACGACCGTCGCCCCGAGCCCGGTCTCGGGGGTCGTCCGTGAGACGAGAACCGTCCGTGCACCCACGAAGCCGTACGCCCCGGACCACGACCACCTGATCGTCCTCGAGTGTGACGGACCGGGCGACCTCGAGGGACTGTTCGCCCGGGTCTTACACGTCGAACCGGCGGTGGAGGCCGGCCAACGAGTCGAAGCCGGTGACAGTCT
>LKNC01000079.1 GCA_001564255.1 Natrialbaceae archaeon Tc-Br11_E2g1 | reverse complement strand
GTACCTCGAGGTCCCCCACGCGGCGGTCGAACACCGGTTGCCGGCCTGGCACCTCTCGACGTACCTCGAGCCGACGGGGGAGTCCCTCGAGACGCTCCCTTTCTTGCTCGATCGGTTGAGTCTGGTCTTTACGCCCCGGACCTCCGAACTCGAGGCCGAGGAACTCGTCGAGCGATCGCTCGAGGACTTCTACCGTGGCCCCGGCGACGTCGCCTCGGTCGAGGTTCTCAAACCGGAACTGCGGGCGGGGAGGGCCCACGGCTGGCTCGCGGAGGGCGTTCCGATCGACGTATTCAAGGCGACGCCGACGGCCTTTCGGAACCGCTTTCGGTACCTCGAACGGGCGAGTGACGGGACGTCGATCTGTGTCGTGGTGAACGATTCCGGGATGGCCACCGAGCTCACCGACGTCGCCCGGACCTGCCGGGAACGGGCGAGTGACCTCTCGATCGACGTCACCGTCGAGGAGTCGCTGACGACGGCCGAGCTCGCCAGGACCTTCGAGACCGACCACGACTTCCTCCATTACATCGGCCACTGTGAGGAAGACGGGCTCCGGTGTCCCGACGGCTACCTCTCGACTGCGAGTCTGTCGGAGTCGGCCGTCCAGACGTTCTTTCTCAACGCGTGTGGCTCCTTTTACGAGGGGCTGGACCTCGTCGAGATGGGGAGCGTCGCGGGTGCTGTGACCCTCTCGCAGGTCCTCGACGACCACGCCCTGAAAGTCGGAACGACGTTCGCGAAACTGCTCGTCTACGGTTTCAGCATCGAACGCGCCCTCGAGATCGCACGCCGGCGGATCATGATGGGCAAAGACTACACCGTCGTCGGCGACGGCACCCACTCGCTGGTCCAGGGCGAACACCGCCTCCCGCCGACGGCGTGGATCGACCGCCTCGAGGAGGGGGGCTATTCGCTTTCGCTGTCGTGTTACTCGACGAGTGTGGCCGGCTGTTACTACGTCCCCCACGTCGAGGAAAACGAGTACGCGTACCTCTGTGGGACCGACTCGGTGTTCACCCTGGATGAAAACGAACTCGAGGCGTTCCTCGAGGGCACCGAGATGCCCGCCGTCTACGACGGCGACGTCTACTGGTCGACGGAACTGCCCCGATCGATCGCTCAGGGGCCGCCGTAAGAACTGACCCGCTTCGTTCGTATCACCGCATCGAGGATCGTTCGCTCCGACGTCGATTCGGGAACGGACCGACCGGTTGCATTGCTCATCGCCATACTCGGATCTGTAAATTCGAATTACTTGAACCCTTCGGTGAATGTGTCCGGCGACGACACGATCGTATCCCGCGTTCACCGGGGTCTGACACCCGCCGACGTGTCGGTCGGACTCCCGACAAAATTCACCGCATCCGACGCCGCTTACACCTTTCACCGTATAAACGGCCAACAAAATTAAGTAGAACGAAATCGTTTACTTCTGTACAGAGATGGACTCGAATTTACTGAACCACCAGATTGACGATATCCTCGGGTCGGTCCTCGAAGACGCGACCGGAGACGTCTACATGGTCAACCCATCCCGCAACGCCATCGAGGAGTTCGTCACCGTCGCGACGGGGTTCGACGGCGAGTTGCCCACGGTACACATGCTCGCCGACGAACGAACCCTCAAGGACGTCGTGGACGACTTCATCGTCGCCAGCAACGCCGCCGACCTCATCGCCGCCGAGGCCCTCGAGCTTCGGACCCTCGAGGAGGCCCCGGAGAACTCGCTTCTGGTCACCGATAGCCGCGTCGTCGCTATCGTCCACGCCGGCGACCGCGTCGGCGGGCTGGTGACCGACGACGGGGAGTTCGTCGACGCCGCCTTCGACACCTACGCGACCCGCTGGGAGGACGCGACCGAGTTCAACCTGCGGACGCCGCCGATCTCGCAGGTCCGTGAAACCCTCGCCGAGGAGATCAGCCCCGAGGCACAGGAGGACTTCACCGCGATCCTCGACTCGCTGGAGACCGCCCGCGGCGACGGCGACGGCCTGGACGAGGTCACGATCTCCCTGCTGGTCGCCGCGAAAAACGAGGCCTTACTCTACGACATCAGCAAGTGGGGCGAGGACGTCGGTATCGCCAGCAAGGCGACGTTCAGTCGAACGAAGACCAAACTCGAGGACATGGGGCTTCTCGACACCGAGAAGGTCCCGATCGACGTCGGCCGCCCGCGGCTGCGCCTGAAGATCGGCGACGAGCGTCTCCGGGAAGCGGACAACGGCCAGCTCGCGACCGTCTCCCAGTCGATTCTGAACTAGACTCGAAGACCTCCCGCCGGCTCGAGTCGCTTTCTCCGTACCCGTAGCCGTTGTTGTACACCCGGTCCCGTCCGTTCGACGCGACGATCGACCAGCGGGTCCTCCAGGAGCGTGTACTACCGACGCCCAGCCGCGGTGGTTTCGAGTCGGGAACCGCCGGTAGGAACCGCTTACTAGCGAGTAGCCCGTTCATGTCTACAGTAACGACTGTCGTCCGTCGAAGACGTTCACAACATGTTCGACGTACGCACTGTCGTCCGGATGGTCGTGGTGGTCGTCGCCGGCTCGCTCGTGGTCGTCGGGCTCGGTATCGCCGGCGCGACGGTATCGGGGTCGTCGGCGGTCGATGCCCAGCTGGCTGCACAATCCGAGGAACCGATCGAAGAGCCGGTCGAAGAGCCCGTCCCCGACCGGGACGATCCGTACTTCGAGGCCGAAGCCAGCGACGGGAGCTGGATAAGCTACGTCAACCCCCGTGACGAGTATCGCAGTCCGTACCTCGGGGGTGGCTCCGGGAAAGTCTGTGTCACGCTCGTAAACGAGGAAGGCGAGCCGATCGTCGGCCACTCGGTCCCGAACACGACCGTCACGGTTCCCACGGGTGACTCCCTCGAGTGGCACACCGCCGCCGATCCGTTCACCGTCGAGTATCCCCTGACCGACCACTACGAGCGCCCGCTCGATGCCGACCAGTTCGGGACGAACCCGGACCTGCCACAGGGTGATGGCTCCCTCGATAGCCACTGTCTGGAGTGGCACGGCTTGCCCGAGGACGGCACCGTCGAGTACGGCGAGGTCGAGGTAGACGGCGAGTACGCCGAGTGGCTCGACGTGGTGGGGTATATCCAGCAAGAACACGGGGCCTGGGATTCCGACGTCGATCCGGTCGGTGACGCCGTTTCCTACGAGGAGGCGGGTGGCGGCTGGACCTACCGGACCGAAGCCTCCCACGGACAGGCGGTGGTCGTCTTGCAACTCGATCCGCCCGCGGACGCCTACGAGGATACGGGCAGTGGCGACGGCACAAGCGAGAACGAGTCGGACGACGGGAACGGTCCCGAGGACGTCACCGAGGGCAGTGACGGTGGCTCCAGCGACGACGACAGCGACAGGGGCGGGGACGACGACATCCCCGGCTTCGGCGTTCTCGCTCCCCTCACCGTCCTCACAGCCCTCGCCGTCTCGCTGTCCCGGCGCTGAGCCGGCGTCACCGGCGGGTTGTTAATCCGAAACCCCAAAGTAATAACGTCGCGTACGGGCGATCGAATGCTCGAGGTAGTCATCGTCGGCGGCGGGATCCACGGAACGTACCTCCTCGGTCGGATACTCGAGGAGACGGACCTCGGACGGGACGAGGTCGCGATAATCGATCCCCACGACGGGCTACTCGAGGCGTTCCGGCGGAACGGGCGAGCCTGCGAGATGACCGAACTCCGGTCGACGTTCGTCCACCACGTCGGCACCGAACCGTTCGGCCTCGAGGACTTCGCGGAGGCTCGCGGCCGGGAGGACGAACTCCTGCCGACGCCGGGGTATCCACGCCGGCCGTCGCTCTCGCTGTTTCTCGATTACGCCGACTACGTCGTCGACGGCAACGACCTCGAGGCCCACCACCGACGGGCGACAGTCGAGGCGATCCGCGAACACGACGGCGGACGCCCCGGGCGGGGGGAGGGTGTGGTCCTCGAGACGACCGACGGGCCGATACGGGCACGCCACTGCGTTCTCGCGATCGGCCACGGCGGCCGGTATCGCCGTCCCGACTGGGCGGCGGGTGTCGAGGGGGTCACCCACGTCTGGGCGGACTTCGACCCGGGCCGGCGGGCGGGGGGGACCGTCGTCGTCGGTGGCGGGATCACGGCCGGCCAGCTCGCGACCAGTCTCTCCGAACGCGAGCGTGTAACCTTGCTCACCCGCCACCCGGTAGCGGAGGCGACCACCGAGGCCGATCCGCGCTGGATCAACTGGGACCACATCGAGGCCCGCCTCCACCGTCACCCGCCGGGTTCGCGTGCGCGTCAGGCGGTGATCGAGGACGCCAGAAACGACGCGACGATCCCCTCGTACGTCCACGAGCGCCTTCGAGAACGGGCCGACGACGGCCGCCTCGAGCTCCGCCGGGGGGAGGTCACGTCGGCCCGGTCGGTCGACGGCGACGTTCGCCTGTTGCTCGAGGGCGGGGGCTGTCTGCGTGCAGACCGGGCCGTCCTCGCGACGGGCTTTGCGCCCGTCTTCGAGCATCCGTTCGTCGAGGGAGTCGCCGACGCCCTCGACTTAGAGCGTGGCTACGGCGGGATGCCCGTCCTCGAGGACGAGACGCTGGCCTGGCGGCGGACGGACGGTGACCGTTCGCGGCTGTTCGTCACCGGCGCACTCGCCGCGGGAACCGTCGGCGCACTCGCGGGCAACATCGCAGGAGCGCGTCGGAGTGCCGATCGGATCGTGCCGGCACTCGAGGGGGCACGACCGATCCGCGTGCCGTCTCCCCCGTAGTGACGGTTCGGCGTCGCTCGACAGGTTTTTACGACCCCTGCTCATAGTCATCGCCACTATGAGCGATAAAGGAAAGGTCGGCAGTGCGGGCCGCTTTGGCGCACGCTACGGCCGCGTCGCCCGACGACGAGTCAGCGAGATTGAAGACGAGATGCGAAACTCGAAAGTCGACGGCGACGACGTCACCCGTCTCGGCACGGGCATCTGGAAAAACGAGGAAACCGGCGAGGTCTTCACCGGTGGCACCTTCCGTCCGGAGACCCCCGCCGGCAAGGGCGTCCGACGCTCTATCCGCGCTGCACTCGCCGAGGATAGCGACGAATAAGCCGATGAGCTACAAGTGCTCTCGCTGTAAGCGCGACGTCGAACTCGACGAGTACGGCGGCGTCCGCTGTCCGTACTGTGGACACCGCGTTCTCCTCAAAGAACGCAGCCGGGACGTGAAAGAAGTCAAAGCCAAGTAACGCCTTGTTCTCTCAGGACGTGACTCTCGAGTTCGTCTACGACGACCGGGCCCGGGCACGTCTCGTGACCGAGGCCGTCTCCCGCGAGGTCGGCCGGATCGACGACGAACGCTCACAGACGACCATCGAACGGGACGGATCGGTCCTGACCCTCGAGATCGACGCCCGTGACCTGACCGCACTCCGGGCGGCACTCAACACCTGGTTCACCCTCGTCGACGTCGCCGAGCGAACCGCCGAGGTCGGCGACCGGATCGTGGATGGGTGAACGCGGCTGGTCACCGCTTGGACCCGGCCACTCCCGTGACGGCCTCGAGTGGCAACTCACCCCGACGGGGAGTCAACTCTTGGGCCGACTGCTGGCCCTCTCGTGGACGCTCTCGACGGGGTTTCTCGGCCTCTTGGTCACGGCACTCTGTGTGTTGGTTGCAGTAGCTGCTGGCCTCCCGCTGTCGGTTTCGGTCGTCGTCTCGGCGATCGCGACGATCACCGGCGGTCACCTCGTTCTCTCGCGGCTGGCCTCCTCGAGACACGGTCTCATATTCTTGCGACTCAGGGCACCCGAACCCAGCGATCCGACCCGGTCGGTCGTCGAGCACGCACAGGTCCGGACGCTCGTTGCCCTCACAGCTGTCGGAACGGCCGTCCATGCCACCCTCATCGTCGTCGTCAGCGTCCTCGAGGCCCCGTCGATCGCGTACCTCCTTCCCGTCGGTGGCACGTACGCCGGAAGCGTCCTCGTCCGCTGGTGGTTGCCGACGGCGGGATCGCTCGACCGACAGCAGGGCCGACTCCGACTGGCTTCGTTCCCCCACGGAACCGAGGCCCGCCGCCGGTGGTACGGCGCGATGGAGACTACGGTCGACGTCGCCGGGGAACTCGAGGGACTCTCCGGATGATCGAACGCAAAGCTTGGCTTTATCAGTCCGGAGGGCAAGGTTGGGGTATGCAGGGTAATCTGCCGCCGGAAGCACAGGAGACGATCGAAGAGCTTCAGGACCTTCAGGAGACGGCCCAGACCGTCGCCGTCCAGAAACAGGAGACAGAATCGTCGCTCACCGACGCCGAGAACGCCCTCGAGGAACTCGAGAACGTCGACGACGACACTCAGATGTACCGTCAGGTCGGTGAACTCCTCGTCGAGACCGACTTCGACGACGCCAAAGCGGACCTCGAAGGGAAAGTAGACAGCCTCGAGATTCGCCTCGAGACCCTCGAGAAACAGGAAGACCGCGTCCAGTCGCAGTTCGAGCAACTCCAGGGTGACCTCGAGGACCTGCTCGGTGGCGGCATGGGCGGCGGCCCGATGGGCGGTCCCGGCGGCGCGTAATGACGACCGGCGACGAACCGGACGCGGAGACGGTCGTACGGACGGCCGCGGAAGCCGCCGAGGACGTCGTCTTCTCCCGGTACAGGCGATCTGCGGTGAGTGATCTGGACGTCTCCGTCACGTTCGAAGCGGGCGTCCTCGAGGTCGACGTCTATCTCGACGCGCCCGACGAGGGGACCGATCCCGAGCGGGTCGCAGACGACGCCGCACTCGCTGCACGCGAGGCCGTCGACGAGTTGTTCGAATAGCGAGCGACGGGAGCTAGTTCTCGCAGATCTCGAGGAAGTTCTCGAAGACTTCCTCGCCCTCTTCGGTGTGGGCGACTTCGGGGTGCCACTGGACGCCGTAGAGGTCCCGGTCGGTGTCGCTCATCGCCTCGACCCCACAGATGTCGCTTTTCGCGGTGAGTTCAAAGCCCTCGGGCAGTTCTGTGACCTCGTCGGCGTGGCTCGCCCAGACGCGGGTTTCGGGGGCAAGCGAGCCGACCAGTGGGTCATCGTCGGCTTCGATCTCGACGGTGACGTCGGCGTAACCGCCGTACTCGCCACTGTCGACCCGGCCGCCGAGCTTCTCGGCCATGATCTGCATACCGAGACAGATGCCGAGCACGGGGCGCTCGTCCTCGAGGTACGCCGATGAGTGGCCGATGCGGTCCATCTCGGGACCACCGGAGAGAACGATACCGTCGGCGTCGACCGCTTCGGGTGGGGTGTCGTTGTCGATCAGTTCGGCCTCGACGCCCAGGTCACGGAGGGCCCGGTGTTCTAGGTGGGTGAACTGCCCGTGGTTGTCCACCACGACGATTTTCGTCATTGAGGGTCAGTAGCGACTCACGCGATAAAAACGGCCCGAAAGGTGCGATACCCGCCGTTCCGCCCGGGAGCCCGCCGCGGGACGGTACGTTTATCCCCCGGCCACGACACCGTGTGGGTATGACAGTCGACCTCGAGCAGTTCGATCACCCGGCCTGGCTCACGGCCGTGGCTACTGGCGTTGGCTACCTGCTGATCCTCGCGGTGATGACCGTCGTCCTGTTCGTCGTGCCGTGGCTGCTTTTCTCGACACTGTAGCGTTCGCAAAGAGAACGGGCCCCTCGAGGGGATCGCCGGCCTAAGCGAACGTCTTCGAGATCTGTTCGTCGTCGCTTTCGGCCTGGACTTTCTCCCAGGCGCCACGGAAGTCCTCCATCCGGATCTCGGTGCGTTCGTCGCGGATGGCGAACATCCCGGCTTCCGTACAGATCGCCTTGACGTCGGCACCGGAGGCGCTTTCGGCCTCCTCGGCCAGCGCCGCGAAGTCGACGTCGTCGGCGACGTTCATGCTCCGGGTGTGGATCTCGAAGATGATCTCCCGGCCCTCCTCGTTGGGTTTGGGAACCTCGATGAGCCGATCGAACCGGCCGGGACGCAAGATCGCTCGATCGAGCATGTCAAACCGGTTCGTCGCGGCGATGATGCGGATGTCACCGCGTTCCTCGAAGCCGTCCATCTCGGAGAGGAGCTGCATCATCGTCCGCTGGACCTCGGCGTCACCCGAGGTTTTCGACTCGGTCCGGGTGGCGGCGATGGCGTCGATCTCGTCGATAAAGAGGACCGCGGGTTCGTGCTCGCGGGCGACCTCGAAGAGGTCGCGGACGAGTTTCGCACCCTCGCCGATGAACTTGTGAACCAGTTCGGAGCCGGCCATCTTGATGAACGTCGCGTCGGTCTGGTTTGCGACCGCCTTCGCGAGCATCGTCTTGCCGGTCCCCGGCGGGCCGTGGAGCAAGACGCCACTCGGTGGGTCGATCCCCACGTCCGCGAACATCTCGGGTTTCTCCAGTGGCATCTCGACGGTCTCCCGGACCTCCTGCATCTGTTCTTCGAGACCGCCGATGTCCTCGTAGCTCACCTCGGGACTCTCGGTGACCTCCATCACGCGGGCACGGACGTCGGTCTCACTCGAGAGGGACTTGACGATAGAGAGGGAGTTGTTGACCGCGACACGGTCGTCGGGGTCTAGGTCCTCGCGCATCTCCTCTGTGACTTCCGTCAGCGCTTCCTGGTTGTTGCCGTGTTGTTTGATGATGACGCCCTCGTCGGCGATCTCCTGGACGGTGGCGACGAAAAGCGGTGACTGCTTTAATTTCTTGTTCTCGTGGGTCAGCCGCTCGAGTTTCTGCTGGTACTTGTTGTTCTCGGCGTTCGCGTCGAGGAGTTTGTCCCGCATCTCCTCGTTTTGCGATTCGAGGATTTCTAGTCGTTCCTCGAGTGACCGTATTTTCTCCTGTTGGGACGCCTCGCCCTCTTCGTAAGGGAGGTCGACGTCGTCCACGGTGTCGCTCATCACCCGTCCGTAGGGGGTTGGCTCATAAGAGACTTCGGGTGGCTGGGACGTGGTTTGGCACCGATACCCGTTCACACGCCCCTCTGTAGTTGACTGGACGGAATACAGCCGCTCGTCCCGGGGGGCGCAAATACGGCCGTATGATTACCTGAAAGCATAGACTGGAAGAGCAAATATTATTAGGCCGTATCCACAATTCGGGTCTACGATGAGTACGCCAGAGTTGCCCCAGGCCGAAAGAGAGGAAACCGGGAGCTGGGAGGACGTCCGTGATCTTCCCCCGAGTGCGAAACTGGTCGCGAAAGTCCTCGAGTACAACGACACGATGACCCAACAGGAGATCGCAGAGGAGACGCTGCTCCCCGCCCGGACGGTTCGGTACGCGCTGACCCGCCTGGACGAACAGAACACCATCGACTCGCGGTTTTCCTTCTCGGACGCCCGAAAGCGCCTGTACAGCCTCTCGATCGAGGCCTAGATCGGCCGCCGGATCACTTTCACTGCGGTCTCCGAATCCCTATAGGTCCCACCCCCGAAAGGGCCGATAAATGACGCGGGTGATACACACGGGCGATACACACGTCGGGTACCAGCAGTACAACTCACCCGAACGCCGCCGGGACTTCCTCGAGGCGTTCCGGGCGGTCGCCGAGGACGCCGTCCGCGAAGACGTCGACGCGGTCGTCCACGCCGGCGACCTCTTTCATGACCGCCGGCCGGGGCTGGTCGATCTGCAGGGGACGATCGAGGTGCTCAGGACGCTCGCCGACGCCGACGTCCCCTTCCTCGCCGTCGTCGGCAACCACGAGGGCAAACGCGACGCCCAGTGGCTCGACCTCTTTGCCGACCTCGGCCTCGCAACGCGGCTCGGCCCCGAACCCCACCTTGTCGGCGACGTCGCCGTCTACGGCCTCGACTTCGTCCCACGCTCGAGACGGGAGAAGCTCACCTACGACTTCGAACCCGTCCCCGAGGCGGCCGACCACGCCGTCCTCGTGAGCCACGGCCTGTTCGAACCCTTCGCCCACGCCGACTGGGACACGGAGACCCTCCTCGCGGAGTCGACCGTCGACTTCGACGCCCTCCTGCTCGGGGACAACCACAAGCCGGACACGGCCCAGGTGGCTGAAACGTGGGTCACCTACTGTGGCTCCACCGAACGGGCGAGTGCCTCAGAGCGGGAGGACCGGGGCTACAACATCGTCACCGTCGAGGAGGAGGTCGCGATCAGCCGCCGTGGCCTCGAGTCGACCCGCGAGTTTGCCTTCGTCGACCTCGAGTTACGCGAGGGGGAGGGGATCGACCGCGTCCGCGACCGACTCCGGGAGTACGACCTCTCCGAGGCGGTCGTCATCGTCACGGTAGAAGGCGAGGGCGAGCCGATCACCGCCGCCGCAGTCGAGGAGTTCGCGATCGAACGCGACGCCTTGGTCGCCCGGGTCAACGACCGCCGCGAGGTCGTCGAG
>LKNC01000078.1 GCA_001564255.1 Natrialbaceae archaeon Tc-Br11_E2g1 | reverse complement strand
CTCGAGGGCGTCTCCCTCGAGCCGATCGTCGAACGTGACCGGGAGTGTCTGATCGAACTCAGAGACGACCAAAACGTCGTCGAGTGGGTCACCGACAGGGGTGCCGTCGCCCGGGAGATCCACGTCACCGACGGCCGTGCCCGCCTGACCCTCGAGATGCCCCGGTCGGCGAACGTCCGTGGCGTCGTCGAGGACGTCGAGGCACGGTATCCGGGAACCGAGGTCGTCTCGTTCCAACAGCGCGAACGGGGCGGAGAGACCCGCCAGGAGTTCGCCGCCCGCCTCGAAGAGGAGTTGACCGACCGCCAACTCGCCGCGTTGCGGCGGGCGTTTCTCGGTGGCTACTTCGAGTGGCCCCGGCCGACGACGGGGGAGGAACTCGCCCAGTCGATGGGCGTCTCGCGGCCGACCTTCCACGAACACCTCCGGACGGCAGAGGAGAAGCTCTGTCAGGCGTTTTTCGGCGACTAGTACTGACGGACGGAACTCCTCTGGGTCTGCAACCGGTATTCGGACCGATGGCCGACGGTGGCCATCGATGAACAGGTGAGTCGACAGGTGGCTGCCTGAACGCGCGCTTACCCGGCAGTATCGTCGGCTTAGGGGAGCGAACGGTCCGGGACGGTCGTCCGCCTTTATACGAGCGAGCGTTATACCGCAGGACATGCTCGAGTACGCACTCCAGCCACTCCAGATCGGCGACGGTGGGTTCCTCTACTGGGCGATCGTCTTTTTCGTGCTGGCGATCGTCGCCGCGGCCGTCGGTGCCCGAGGGGTCGCGGGGGTTTCGATGGAGATAGCCCGGATCTTCGTGTTGATCTTCGTCATCCTCGCGGTCGTCGCGTTGTTGCTCTGATACTGTCGGGCGGACGGGTGCGTAACTTCCGGAGGGCATCGATCGGTGAATATTGCCACGCGCGTGTCGTCACAGTTCCCCGTTCTGTGGTTTTCTGAGCGCCGACAAACGAACGTCGGCCGCTCCGGCTGACGTAACGACACGTCGTTTCGTGGTGGTGGTAACGCCTAACACCGTGGGGGTCCAATATAACGTACAGGGTTTACTATGACAGAACTCGGCGGATTCCAGGACAGGGTCGCACGGGTCGATCTGGGCGAGGGGTCGGTCGCCTACGAGTCGATAGACGACGAGGACGCACGGAAGTACATCGGCGCGCGCGGACTCGGTGTAAAGTACGTGTTCGAGCAGGGGCCGGACGTCGACCCGCTCGGGCCGGACAACCTCCTCGCGTTCATGAACGGTCCGCTCTCGGGGACCCAGGTGACGATGAGCGGGCGGATCGCGGTCGTCACGAAGTCCCCGCTGACGGGAACCGTCACGGACTCCCACCAGGGTGGCTGGTCGGGTGCACGGCTGAAGTGGGCCGGCTTCGACGGACTCCTGTTCGAGGGACGAGCCGACGAGCCCGTCTACGCCTACGTCGAGGACGGCGAGGTCGAACTCCGGGACGCCTCTCACCTCTGGGGGAAAGGCTTCCACGAGGTCAGGGATACGATCGAGGAGGAAGTCGACGGCTCGTATGGCAGGACCCTCTCGATCATGGGGATCGGCCCCGGCGGGGAAAACGAGGTGCGCTTTGGGAGCATCATAAACGAGGACGACCGCGCCGCCGGCCGTGGCGGCACGGGCGGCGTGATGGGGTCGAAAAACCTCAAGGCGGTCGTCATCAACTCCGGGACGCGAATGCCCCAGCCCGCAGACCAGGAGACGTTCAAGAAGGGCCACCAGCAGGCCATGCGGGCGATCCAGGAGTCCGACGTCACCGCCCCCAACGAGGGGGGGCTGTCGGTGTACGGGACGAACGTCCTGATGAACATCACAGAGGAGATGGACGGGCTCCCGACGGGCAACGCACGCTACACGAGCACCGGGAGTGCAGCGGAGGACAGGGGAATCGATTTCGACGCCGAACGCGTCTCGGGTGAGAACGTCCGGGAGAACATACTCGTCGACGAACCGACCTGTCACTCCTGTCCGGTCGCCTGCAAGAAGGAAGTCGAGGTCACCTACCGCCACAAAGGCGAGGACATGAACGTCCGCATGGAGAGTTTCGAGTACGAACCCGCCTTCTCGCTCGGGCCGAACTCGATGAACGACGACAGCGCCGCCATCGCGGTGATGATCGACCTCTGTAACGACCTCTCGATCGACGCCATCGAGACGGGCAACATGCTCGCGATGGCCATGGAGATGTCCGAGGAAGGCGTCCTCGAGGAAGACGTCGACTGGGGGGACACCGAGACGATGATCGAGATGATCAAACAGATCGGCCACCGCGAAGGTCTCGGCGATACCCTCGCGGAGGGTGCCGACCGCGTCGCCGAGGAATACGACGCCCACGAACACTCCCTCGCGGTCAAAGGACAGACCATCCCGGCCTACGACCCACGCTGTATGAAGGGGATGGGTATCGGGTACGCCACCTCGAACCGCGGGGCCTGTCACCTGCGTGGGTACACCCCCGCCGCCGAGATCCTGGGCATCCCGGAGAAGGTCGATCCCTACGAGTGGGAGGGGAAAGGCGAACTCACCGCCGCGTTCCAGGATCTGCACGCCATCTCCGACAGCTTCGACATCTGCAAGTTCAACGCCTTCGCCGAGGGCATCGAGGAGTACGTCCTCCAGTACAACGGGATGACCGGCCGTGACGTGAGCGAGGAGGAACTCCTCGAGGCGGGCGAACGCGTCTACAACGTAGAACGGTACTACAACAACCTCGCCGGCTTCGACGGCTCGGATGACTCCCTGCCAGCACGGTTCCTCGAGGGCGAGGACGGGATCGCCGGCCAGGGCGCAAGCGAAGGCGAGTTCTGTGAACTCGAGGAGATGAAAACAGAATACTACGACCACCGCGGCTGGGTCGACGGCGTCGTCCCGGACGAGAAACTCGAGGAACTCGGGATCGAGATCGGCCCCGGAACGGGCGTGGGTGGTGAGGACGGTACCACCGTGGCCGGGGACGACTGATCAGCCAACGATTACGAACAGCGGCACCATCGCACCGAAGCCGACGACGGTACCCGTGACCAGCTCCCGTCGACCACGACCCGGCAACTCCCGCCCGCGTTCGATCGCTTCCGGCAGCATGTCGTGGACGACGAGATAGAGCATCGCCCCGGCGGCGAGGGCGAGACCGAAGGGCAACAGACTCGAGGCGGTCCGAACGAAATAAAAGGCGAGGACGGCCCCGATCGGCTGGGGCAGACTCGAGGCGACGGCCCAGCCGACGGTCTGCCAGCGCCCGATCCCGTAGGTTCGCATGGGGATCGCGATGGCCAGTCCCTCGGGGACGTTCATGATCGCGACGGCGAGTGACATCGCGACGGCGAGTGTGGGGAGGCCGATTCCGGCGACGGTGACGTCCGCCTCGACGCCGAGTTGTGCGAACGCGACGCCGACGGCGACGCCCTCGGGGATACTGTGGACGGTCAACACGCCGACGATGAGGACGAGCCTGTCGAACTCCGCCCGGGAGATCGTCCGCGGTTCGAACGTGTGGGTCCCGATGAGCAAGTCGGCGAGGACGATGAGACCGATGCCGGCGAGGAAGCCAGCGAGGACGTGACCCGTCGGGCCGGCCTCGAATGCCTCCCTGAGGAGGCCGAGCGTCGACGCCGCGAGGATGATCCCGGCAGCGAGTCCCCACAGGGAGACGATCCAGCGGTCGCTCACCTCCTCGGTCAGGAAGAAAGGGAGCGCGCCGAGACCGGTCGCCAGCGCGGTCACCAGGCCCGCGAGGAAGACGATCAGGAACTGCTCGAGTGGAGACATCCGGGCGTGGCTCTCGGGTTTCGAACAGCGCCGCATAGGTATTTCGTGTTGGAACGTAGACGGCTGTCCATGGACAGTCCCTCACAGCCAGGGTCGACTCCCGAACACCCACGAAAAGTCGACGCCAGTGAGTCAAGGGCCGTCGACGAACTGGTCGCTCACGGCCAGACGATCGCGAACGGCGTCCGCCTCCACTACGTCGAGGCCGGACCGGAAGACGGCCCGCCGGTCCTCGTCCTCCACGGGTTCCCCGACTTCTGGTACTCCTGGCGCGAGCAGATCCCGACACTCGTCGACGCCGGCTACCGCGTGCTGGCACCCGACCTCCGGGGATACAACCGCTCTGAGAAACCCCACGGCGTCGGAGCCTACCGCCTCGAGACGCTCACAGCGGACGTCGTCGCCTTCCTCGAAGGGCTAGAGGCGACCCCGGCCCACGTCGTCGGCCACGATTGGGGTGGGGTCCTCGCCTGGAACGCCGCGATGACCCATCCGGCGGTCCTCGCCCGTCTCGCGGTCTTGAACGCACCCCACCCGCGAAAGTACGTCCGCGAACTGAGCGGAGAGCAGGCGCTGCGGTCGTGGTACGCCCTGTCGTTTCAGCTCCCCTGGCTTCCGGAACGGCTCCTCACGGCACGGGGGCTCGCCGCCCTCGAGGGCGTCTACCGGGAGGGGACGGTCCGGCCGGAGGCGTTTTCCGACGAGGAGCTCACGCGGTACAGGGCGGCGTTCCGCCGGCCCGGCGCGCTCGAGTCCGCACTCAACTACTACCGGGCGTTCTTCCGGGAGACCGTCCCGGCGAACCTCCCCGGGGCGATCCCCGTCGTGGGCGACCGTCTCGTCGAGCCCGTCCCGACCGTCGACGCCCCGACGCTGGTGGTGTGGGGAGAGCGGGACACCGCGCTCTCGCTCGAGCAGACGATGGGCCTCGAACGATACGCCGAGACGGTCCGCGTCGAGCGGGTCCCGGAAGCGGGCCACTGGGTCCACCTCGACGCCCCCGGGCGGGTCAACGAGGTGTTACTCACACACCTCACCGGTTAATCCACTGTTGCGATCACGACCGGGTCACGGATCTCGAGGGCCGTCTCCGCCTCCGCCTCGCGGCCGACACGACGGCTCGCCCGTAACAGCTGTTCTTCGTGCGCTCGCCTGACCGCGGACGTTTCGCGTCGATCCAATCCGAGGCGATCGGCGATCTCCTCCCAGTGACCCCACTCGACCAGGAAGATCTGCCGCCCGTCGCCGTCGAGGAAACACTCGTACTCCCGTCGGTAGGACTCGAGACGGTCCTCGAGGTCGTCCTGGGCCGTCCCGACGAGGTCGGGAAGTCTCACGGCCGAGACGCTCGCTTTCGCCGCCGTGAGCAAGAGCACCTGCCCCTCGATCGGATCGGGGCTCATCAGCCACCCGCGCGCATCGCTTTCCGGGCGAAGTCCTCGACCAGTGACTCGAGGGCCTCCGGTTCGCCCTCGAAGACGACGGTGACCTCCGTGAGTGTGAGCGTCGGGCCGATCTCGACGGTGTCCGCCGAGAGGGTAGCCTGCCAGCCCCCGCCCTCGACTGCGTCCTCGTCGACCCGTCGTCCGCCGAGGTTCTCGAGGTACTGCGCCGCGAGGCGTGTCGTAATGCCACGGAAGGAGCGTTCGATGCGCGTTGCCATCGTCCAGGATTCGGGGCCGAGGCGTATAAAGACGCCCTCGCCCGGCTAGCCGCCCGCGACCGGCGGGAACACCGAGAGCGTGTCGCCTTTCGCGAGGACCGTCTCGACGCCCTCGTCGTGGACGACGTTTCGGCCGTTTCGCAAGACGTTGAGCTGTGGACGAACCGCGCCGTTTTCGAGTAGCTGTCCGTCGAGTCCGTCGTACTCCGCCTCGAGTGTCTCGAGGACGTCGCCGACGGTGACGTCGTCGTCGAACTCCCGGCGTAGTTCTTTCTGGCCGACCGCCTCCCGGAACGTGGCGAAAAACCGCAGTTCGAGTTCCATACTCGAGTTATCACCCCGCGGGGCAATAAGTTGGGGCGTCGCTTACGGTCCGGAGACGGCGGGGTCGGTACTGTAGGAGACGTAGTCGATGCCGGCGGTCTCGAGGGCCGCTTCGATCGTGGTCGTGCCGACCGCTTTGGCGCTCTCGGCGTCCTCGGCGTCGACGACCACGGTGACGGTGAAGTCGACGGCGATCGTGTAGGGGTCAAAGGGGCCGGTCGGCGGTTCGGACACGTCGCTGTCGAGGATCGCCCAGTCGGCTACGGGGCCGTTCTCGAACTCCTCGAGGCGGTCTGTGAGTTGCTCGACCGCTTCGTTCCGGGCAGTCGTGTCACTGCCCTCGTGGAGAGTCACGAGCGACGTCCCATCGCGGGAGACGGCGTATTCCATGGGGACCCGTAGCGAACCCGCCCATTTCAACGCTTGGGCGTTCCACTCCACGGTAGATACCCGCCACGACGACCATAGCAAATCTAGACGCTGTAGTAGCAACTATTATTAACTCGGGCGCGTAGTTATTAATAGATGTCCGACCACTCGATACCCGTCACGGTGCTGTCCGGAACCCTCGGAGCCGGCAAGACGACGCTGCTCAACCACGTACTGAGCGAGAGCGACGACCGCGACCTCGCCGTGCTGGTAAACGACATGGGCGAGGTCAACGTCGACGCCGAACTCGTCGCCGAGTCATCCGATATCTCCGAGGACGAAGAGGAACTGGTCGAACTCTCGAACGGCTGTATCTGCTGTGAACTCCGCGGCGACTTACTCGACGCCGTCGGTGCTCTCACCCAGGAACGGGAGTTCGACGCACTGGTCGTCGAGTCGACCGGCGTCGCCGAACCCCTCCCGGTCGCCCAGACGCTCACCATGGGCTTCGACCAGTCCGACCTCGACCCCACCGAGTTCTACGAGGAAACCGGCATCGAGCCCCTCGAGAGCTGTCACCTCGACACCACGGTCACGGTCGTCGACGCCCACCAGTTCGACCGGGCGATGGAATCGGAGGAGGTCCTCGACGACGACGGCACGGAGAAACCGCTCGGCAACCTGCTGATCGAACAGGTGGAGTTCTGTGACGTCCTCTTGCTCAACAAGTGTGACCTGGTCGACGAGGGGACCCTCGAGTCGATCGAGGAGACCCTCGAGGTCCTCCAGCCGCGAGCGGAGATCGTCCGTACCGAACACGGCCGGATCGATCCCGACCGGCTCATCGACACCGATCTGTTCGACTTCGAGGAGGCGAGCCAGTCGGCGGGCTGGATCCAGGAGTTACAGTCAGAACACGGGTCCGCCGAGGAAGAACACGGCGTCACCTCCTTCGTCTTCGAGGCGCACAAACCGTTCCACCCCGAACGGCTCGCCGACTACATCGACGAGTTCCCGGGGAACGTCGTCCGATCGAAAGGCCACTTCTGGCTCGCCGGCCGCGAGGAACTCGCACTCGCGATCAACGTCGCCGGCCAGTCGATCCGCGTCGGCCCCGGCGGTCAGTGGATCGCGACCCTCCCCGAAGAAGAGCGGCAAGCACAGTTCGAGGCCTACCCACAACTCGAGGAGGCGTGGGACGAACAGTACGGCGATCGGGGCACCCGTCTGGTGCTCATCGGCACCGAGATGGACCACGACGCGGTCCGGGCGGACCTCGAGGACTGTCTGTTGACCGACGAGGAGATGGACGAAGACTGGGGGACCTACGAGGACCGGTTCCCGGAGTTCGAACTCGTTCCCCCGGAGGAAGACGAAGAGACCGACACCGACGCCGAGGACGAGGAGGAACTCGCCCTCGCGGATTGAGCCCGTGACCGAACACAGGAGACGATACGACGACGAAGACCCGAAGCCACGCCGACCGATCGCCTGCTCGGCGGTCCTCGAGCGCTACGACGGCCAGCCCGACGTCTGTACGATCTACGACCGGGGCGGGGAAACGCCGCTCCGGACGACCTGGCTCTCCGCCCAGGAGGGGTCGTTCGTCGACCTCGAGGACGTCCGCTGACCGACCATATCCCACACCCATGTCAAACGCATTCCAGACGGCAGTTCGCAGTAACGTACAGCGTGAGAAACGGTTCGACGCGATCGACCGCATGGCCGAACGCGGCCAGCGGCGCAACCTCGGCATCATCGTCCGAATGGGGGGACTCGACGGCGAGTACCGCCGACGTGCCCTCGAGACCCTCGGCGACTTCGGGGGCAGCGGGGAGCTGGCCGATATCGCCGAAGATACGACGGTCGACCCGTCGTTGCGACGTCGTGCCGGCGAACTCGCCTGAGCCGGCCGACGCCCCGGGATACCAGAACCCGGCACCTTGTTAATAAATTCCACCACGTCATCCTGGCGTTTTCCTAGTAACTCTTTTTACGTATGCCGCCATCAGTTACTAACACAATGGCATACACCTGTTCAACCTGTGATTCGGAGTTCCAGTCGGCAGCCGGCGTCACCCAACACGTCGCCTTGCACCACGACACCTGCGCGGTCTGTAACGAGGGGTTCGAGGACACCGACGGCCTCCGCGAGCACGTCCACGCAGAGCACTGATACTGTCGAGCGAAAATCCCGGCGGATTTTCGCCGCCAGTATCCGGATCAACGACCGATGTGTCCGGGCCGCTCGTCACCGGACGCCGTCCGGTTTCCTGGCCCTCTGCTGCTCGGCCGGCCGTTTACGGACTTACTGATCGAGGGTGAGACCCATTAGCGTCGGGACCGAACCGACGACCGTGCTCGAGACCGCCCTCCCACGAGCGATCGAGACGTACAACCGCTACCGGGGCTCCGTCGCGCGGGCGACCGTCCTCGACACTGCACCCGAAACGTTTCTCGAGGGGGACGACTGGGGGGTCACGGGCGACCACGACCGCTGGGTCAGATAGCAGGGCTTTTGATCACCCGTGGTCTGAGAGGCGAGTAATGCGTACACGAACGCTCGAGTGGAGGTGGTGTCGATGACGACTGACGTAACCGAAATTACGGTCGTCGGAGACGACGATACCGGACTCATCGCCCGGGTGACGAGCCTCCTGTTCGAGCGCGGGATCAACATCGAGGACCTCGATCAGGCGGTCCGGGACGGCGTCTTCCGGATGTACCTGGCCGTCGACACCACAGAGATGGTCTGTACGGAGGAGAAACTCCGGGAGGACCTCCAGGAACTCGGTGACGACCTGGGTCTCGACGTCCAGGTCCGGTTCCCCGCCGACCGTGACCACCAGCAGATCGCCGTCCTCGTCACGAAAGAGAGCCACTGCCTCGAGGCGCTGTTCGAGGCGTGGGCGAACGACGAGTTGGGCGCGGACATCGGCGTCGTCATCGGGAACCACGACGACCTCCAGCCGCTGGCCGAACACTACGACGTTCCGTTCCACGACATCGGCCTCGAGGGCGGCCAGCAGGACGAAGAACGCCTCCTCGAACTCCTCGAGGAGTACAGCGTCGACCTCATCGTCCTCGCTCGGTACATGCGCATTCTCAGCCCGAACGTGGTCTTCCGGTACGAAGACCGGATCATCAACGTCCACCCCTCACTTTTGCCCGCGTTCCCCGGCGCGGAGGCCTACCGCCAGGCCCTCGAGGAGGGTGTCCGCGTCGCCGGCGTCACCGCCCACTACGTCACCACGGACCTAGACCAGGGGCCGGTCATCACCCAGCGGGCGTTCGACGTGCCCGACGACGCCGATCTAGAGGGGATGAAACGACGGGGCCAGCCCCTCGAGGCCGACGCGTTGATCGAGGCGGTTCGCCTGCATCTAAACGGCGACGTCTCGGTCCACCGTGGGCGGACGACGGTCCGGGAAAACGGCGAGAACTACCAGCTCGGCTTGCCCGAGGAGATCGAGGAGTTTACGCCCGACCGCCCGGTCGACGGGATCGGCGCCGTCGTCGCCAACGACGACTGATCACTCCCGTTTTGCGAGCAAGAAGTCCTCGTAGGCGGTCGGGTCCTCGTCGGGACCGAGTTCCAGGGCCTCGATCCGTGTCACGTCCTTTACCGTCCGTGGCCCGCCGATCCCCTTCGCGACGAACCGGGACTCGTACCCGCCGTCTTCGGCCAGCGGTCTGCCGGTCCGGTAGAAGGCGAGAATGCCATCGAGTGCCGTCAGTACGTCGATACAGATCCGGTAGCCGTCTACCGACTCCGCGAGCACGTGGGTCGTCGCCTCGGGAAGCGAGACGTACTCGAGGACGCCCTCGAGTGGAACGCCCCGCCAGGTCTCGGTGTATCGATCCCCCGACGAGCAGATGATCTCGAAGCGGCTCTCGACCGTCGGGAGGGTAGCGAGATCCGCCGCGGTCACCTCGACTGTCCTCTCGCCGTGGAGGGTGATCGGCGTCGAATACTCCAGACTCGTCCCGTCCATGCGTGTGAACTCGAAGCCGACGGTCGTAGTCTTTGTGCTCAAATATCGCGATACGGGCCCAGGCGCGTCCCGTCGAGTAAGTACGCCTCGCCGTCGCAAAGTCCCGCCGGAAGAAACGGCGACAGGAACGACTGGCCCGCGACGTTGACCCAGGTCCCGCCGGCGAGGTCGTTAAACGCCGGCACGACCACGAACCCCGGCGGGTCGGACTCGAGGTCCAGGCCCTCGTATGCAACGCGCCCCTCGAAGGCTTCCGGGTCGAGCCGTCCGCGAAGCCACACCGGCTCG
>LKNC01000077.1 GCA_001564255.1 Natrialbaceae archaeon Tc-Br11_E2g1 | reverse complement strand
GCGACGGGACTCTCGGACCGCCTGGAGAACTCGAGACCGTCAGGCAAACCGCGGGCGCTCTTTGGTCACCTGGACGTCACCGCTGACCGACGCACCGTCCTCGTCTTCGGTGTAGGTGTAGGTCCCGGTTCCATCACAGAGCGTACACTCGTACCGTTCGCTGATCTCGCGTATCATCTCGCCGTCCTGGAAGTAGACCCTGCTCTTGGTAATCTGCAGGAACTGGGCAGTCTCGCAGTTCGTGCACTCGATCATAGCCGACCCCTCGGGTGTTCGGGACGTAGTTATCCGTCTTGTAATGGCGGCCGCCGGATCCTATGGCCGAGTTACCCGGCGACACCCCTTCGGTAGTGTCCGACATATCATCGGTCGGCGTGCGTTCGACTTTCGACGCCGACCGACGGCTCCCGTCGACGGAGGGATGATCGTCAGTTTTTACTCGTCAACCCTCCCACCCACGACATGGACCAGTTGAAACGATCGCTGCTCGAGGCCCCCATCGTCGAGAAAGACGACTACCACTACTTCGTCCATCCGGTAAGCGACGGCGTTCCGAAGCTCGATCCCGGCTTGCTCCGGGAGATCGTCATCCGCATCATTCGGAAGGCACAACTCGAGGACGTCGATCGGATCGTCACGCCCGCGGCGATGGGGATTCACATCTCGACGGCCGTCTCGCTTATGACCGACATCCCGATGACCGTCATCAGGAAACGACAGTACGGCCTCGAGGGCGAGGTCTCGATCTCCCAGCAGACGGGCTACTCCGAGAGCGAGATGTACATAAACGACGTCCGTGCGGGCGAACGTGTGCTCGTCATCGACGACGTCCTCTCGACGGGTGGGACGCTCACGGCGGTCCTCGACGCCTTAGACGAGATCGGCGCGGAGGTCATCGACACGGTCGCCGTGATCAAGAAAGTCGGCGGCGGAAACGAGGTCGACGACGCGGGCTACGACGTCAAGACGTTGATCAACGTCGACGTCGTCGACGGGGAACTGGTCGTCGTCGACGAGGACGGTGACGGCTGACATCGGGACACCCGCCCATCGAGGCGGTACCGCCGACGGTAGACGGGCCCGGATCCCGTTCCGAGCGCTCTGTTTTTAATACAACCAAACACATGCTGGAATTAAAAACGTTTTTATATCTGTGTCCTGAACCGTTCATTTCATGAGTAAGGGTCCCACGCATACAAAACACGGTATTACTCGCCGACGGA
Source organism: Natrialbaceae archaeon Tc-Br11_E2g1 (assembly GCA_001564255.1). Lineage (GTDB taxonomy): Archaea > Halobacteriota > Halobacteria > Halobacteriales > Natrialbaceae > Tc-Br11-E2g1. The sequence goes on along the minus strand of LKNC01000077.1, from coordinate 9,235 downwards.
TGCTTCAGGGGGTAGGCGCAACCGGCGTTATCGCCGTCTCGGGCTGTCTCGGCGGCGACACCGACGCCCCGATCGACGTTCGCCTCGAGGTCAACTCCGACAACGACGACCGCGTTCAGATGGTCGATCTGATCGCCTCGTCGCTCGAGGAGACGGGGTATTTCGACGTCGAAATCGAGGATTACGAGTGGAACGATTACACCGCCCGGGTGATGGACCCGGAGTACGCCGAAAACGGCTACGTGCCGTGTATCGGTCTGTCCGGGACGTTCAACCCCGAGAGCTTCTGTAACGCCCTCCATCACAGCGAGAACCACGGCCAGTGCTGTAACCTGAACGGGATCGACGATCCCGAACTCGACGGGATGATGGACGACGCCCGCTACGGGACCGACGTCGTCGAGGACACCGACCTCCGTCGCGAGCGCTACGACGAGATCTGGGAGTACCTCGCCGAGGAGCGATACAGCTCCATCACCCACTTCGATCTCGTCGCAAGCGTGATGACCACCGACGTCCACGGGTTCAGCACCTACCCGTTCAGCGAGAGTCTGTTCAGTTACGGCCTGTACGCGCCCCAAGACGAGCAGGTCATGTGGATAGACGAGAGCGCCCATCCCGACGACACCGACCTCTCGGACCTCGAGGAGGGTGGCACGCTCCGCATCGGCGCGGCGGAGAACCCCGACTCGTTCGACCCACCGTACAGCACGGACACCACCTCCACGATGGTCCAGGAGTTCGTCTTCGAGTCGCTCGTTCGAAGCGACGTCGACGGTAACCTCTACCCGTGGCTCGCCGAGAGCTACGACCTCCTCGAGGTGAACGACGTCGACCGGACCGACTACGAGGAGTACATGATCACGGTCGACCTCAACGAGGACGGACTACCGGAGACCGACGAACAGATCATCGTCCAACACCCCGGGGACGACCCCGCGGACGGCGAAGTACGCGTGCTGACGCCCGAGGAGGCGGCCGATGCCGTCGACGACGGCGTCTTCGGGATGCAGTTTCGCTACGACATTCGCGAGGGCATCGAGTTCACCAACGGCGAGGAGTTGACCGCCGAACACGTCGTCGCGACCGCCGAGCGCTATGAGAACTCCGACCTCTCGGCTCAGACCTACGACTCGCTGTTACACGCCCGGGAGGTCGACGAGTACACCGTCGACCTCTACGCACAGATCCCCGACGCCGAAGCCGAGCGCGAACTGCCCGGCCTCGCTATCCACTCGCTCGAACAGGCCGACCTCGACGGCGACGAGGAGGTCCTGGATCCGCGCGAGGATACCGAACCGATCGGCACCGGACCCTACGTGTTCGACGAGATGTCCGACGAACAGTACGTCGAGTACGTCCGCAACGAGGACTACTGGGTCACCGACCACGGCGTCGACTCTTTCGAGTGGTTCGACGGCCCGGCCGACTTCCCCGACGGCCCCGTGATCGACCGACTCGAACTCGAGATCGTCCCCGACAACTCGACTCGCTCCGGTGCCCTCCAGGACGACGAGGTCGACATCACCTACGGGCTGAACACCGAGGACCTCGACGGGTACGACGACTCCGAGGACTACGTGGTCGACGCCATCGAAGCCGGCGGCTACGAGTACATTCAGTACCCGATGAACGTCGAACCGTGGGACGACGACCGACTTCGACAGGCGGTCAACCACCTCATCCCGCGTGAATCCATCGTCGAGAACGTCCTCAACGGCTGGGCGCGTCCGGCCTGGACCGACCTGCCGGAACTCGCCGAGGAGAACGGGACCACCGACGCCGCCGCCCTCGAGGACGACATCAGGCCGTACAACGAGCACGATCCTGACGCCGCCGAAGCACTCATCGAGGAGGTAATAGAGGACTACGACCTCGACTGACGGCCGCGGTTTACCCACTCGCTCCCGTGACCGGGAATCCGACGGGGGTAGTTAACACATCATGAACTCTCTGACACAGATATGAGCTTACGACGGTTCGTCCTGAAACGCCTCCTATCGATCGTCCCGATTCTGTTCGGTGTGTCGGTAGTCACGTTCGCGCTCGTTCACCTGACGCCCGGCGATCCGATCGATCAGATGGTCGGGGTGAACCCACACGTGACGGCGGCCGACGAGGCACAGTTGCGAGCCCGCTACGGGCTCGACGAGCCGCTCTGGCAGCAGTACCTGACTTGGATGGGAAACGTGTTGACGGGGGACTTCGGCCAGGTCTACAGTAGCGGCCTGGACGTCTCCGGTATCATCCTCATGCGCCTCCCGGAGACGGTCGTCCTCGGCATCTTCGGCTGGGTGTTCGCCCTCGCGATCGCGATCCCGGCCGGTATCTACGCTGCCGTCAACAAAGGCGAGTTCGCCGACACGGTGAGTCGCTTTTTCGCCCTGTCCGGGATCTCGATCCCGAACTTCTGGCTCGGCCTGATGTTGATCCTGATCGGCGCGCTCATCATCGACCTCTGGCCGGTCCTCCCGCCGTCCAGACAGCCGCTGTACCACCCGGAGATGCTCTGGTATCTGGTGTTGCCGGGGATCACGATCGGGACCGCCGCCGCGGCCAGCATCATGCGGGTGATGCGGACCTCTATGGCCGAGGAACTGAACAAAGAGTACGTCACGGCGGCTCGAGCGAAGGGCCTGCCCGAACGGACGGTCGTTCTCAAGCACGTCCTGCGAAACTCGCTTATCTCCGTCGTCACACTCGCGGCGACGCTGACCGCCACACTCGTCGCCGGCTCGGTCGTCGTCGAGGTCGTCTTCAACTGGCCGGGACTGGGCAGAGAACTGATCGAGGCGATAAACGCCCGTGAGATCAACCTCATCATGGCGATCACGCTGTTCACCGGCGTGCTCATCGTGATCGCGAACATGATCGCGGACGTCCTCTACGCCGCACTCGACCCGAGGATCAGATATGAGTAGCAAACGAACCACGACGAACGAACGCGGCCGGATCCGGATCACCGGGTTCGACCCCGAACGCGTCACCGAACGGGAGCCGCTGTCGGGCTGGACTGACGAAAGCGAGAGAGAAACACGGAGCCGCTGGCAACGGGCGCTCGGACGGTTTCGACGGAACCGGTCGGCGATGGTCGGTCTCGGCGTCGTCACCGTACTCACGTTGCTCGCGGTGTTCGCCCGGCCGATTTACCTCATGGGCGTTCCGGTACAGCCGATCGGTATCGCGCCGTACGAGCCGGGGACGATCCTCTACATACACGATCCGACGGTCAGCACCTGGGACGAACCGTCACTGGCTCACCCGATGGGCGTCGACGGGGACGGCCGTGACCTGTTCTCCCGGGTCCTCTATGGCGGCCGGTACAGCATCTCTATCGGGTTCGTGGTGGTCGCACTGACCGCCGCGGTCGGGCTCGTCTACGGAGCGATATCTGGCTACTACGGCGGTTGGGTCGACGAGATCCTGATGCGTATCGTCGATACGATCTACGCTTTCCCCGGCCTCGTCCTGGCCCTGATCATCGTCGCGATGCTCGGTCGTGGCTACTGGCAGCTCGTGCTCGCGTTCTCGCTTTTCGGCTGGGTGACGTACGCTCGCCTCGTCCGCGGTGAGGTCCTGAAGATCAAAGAAAACGAGTACGTGCTGGCGGCGAAAGCCCTCGGGGCCCGGAACCGATCGATCATCTTCAGACACATCGCCCCGAACGCGATGCCGCCGCTGATCGTCCTCGCCTCGTTGAACATCGGAACGGTCGTCATCGGCGTCGCCGCACTCGGCTTTCTCGGACTCGGTATGCCCCCGGGAACCGCCGAGTGGGGGACGATGCTCGACCAGACTCGCGATACGCTGATCCAGCCGCCGGGCGGGTCGATCCCGTGGTGGGCGACGGTCTACCCCGGTGGCGCGATCTTCCTGTTCGTGATGGCCATGAACATGATCGGTGACGGGATCAACGACGCACTGGACGCACAGGAAACCGGCGTCGAACAGCAAGGTGGTGGATGATGACGCTCCTCGAGGTCAACGACCTGACGGTCAGGTTCTACACCCAGGAGGGTGTCGTGACCGCCGTCGACGGTCTCTCCTACAGCGTCGACCGTGGCGAAACGTTCGGCGTCGTCGGCGAGAGCGGTGCGGGAAAGAGCGTCGCTGCACTCTCGCTCATGCGACTGATCGACAGCCCGGGCCGGATCGAGAGCGGCGAGATCCTGTTCAAAGGCGAGGACCTCCTCGGGATGGACGAGACGACGATGCAGAGCGTCCGGGGCAACGAGATCGCGATGGTCTTCCAGGACGCTCAGACCGCGCTGAACCCGGTTTACTCCGTCGGCGAACAGATCTCCGAGGCGATCAGACACCATCTCGACTACGACAAACGCGAGGCGCGCGAACGGAGCGTCCAGCTGCTCGATACGGTCGGGATTCCCGAAGCAGAGGCCCGCTACGACGATTACCCCCACGAGTTCTCCGGCGGGATGCAACAGCGTGCGGTCATCGCGATGGCCCTCTCGTGTGACCCGGATCTGTTGCTCTGTGACGAGCCGACGACCGCACTCGACGTGACGATCGAAGCCCAGATCCTCGAGGAACTCGAGGCGCTCGCCGACGACTTCGACACGGCGGTCCAGCTCATCACCCACGACCTCGGCGTCGTCGCCCGGGTCTGTGACCGCGTCATGGTGATGTACGCGGGCAAACCCGTCGAGAAGGCACCCGTCGAAGAGCTCTACTACGAGCCCAAACACCCCTACACCGTCGGCCTGATGAGCGCGATTCCGCGGGTCGGCGACGGCAGGGACCGCCTCCAGACCATCCCCGGGACGATGCCCGACCTGGTGGAGTTGCCACCCGGGTGTAGCTTCCACCCGCGGTGTCCGTACGCCGAGGAGTGTTGCACCCGGACGGAGCCGGACCTGCTCGATCCCCGGACGGGCCAGCCGGCGACTGACGCGACCGCACAGTCGGCCGCCTGCCTCGAGTACACCGGCGACCTCGAGGGAGGGCTCGACTACGAGGTGACAGTAGCCGAGTCGAAGACCGACGACGTCGGGTACACAGAGCACGATCACAATGTCCGATAACGAACCGATCCTGCGGGCGGAGGGGCTGAGGAAGTACTACGATACGAGCAGTGGGTTCCTCGAGAGCCTGCTCGGTCACGGAAAGCAGGTCAAGGCGGTCGACGGCGTCGACCTCGAACTGCGAGCGGGTGAAACCCTCGGCGTCGTCGGCGAAAGCGGCTGTGGAAAGACGACGCTCGGCCGTACCCTGTTGTGGCTGATCGAACCCACCGACGGCTCCGTCTATTACCGGCGTCGAACCGGCGGGGGCGACCGCGAGACGGTCGACCTGACCGAGTGTTCGAGCACCGAACTACGGGACCTTCGGACGGACTTACAGTACATCTTTCAGGACCCGTTCTCGAGTCTGAACCCCCGGCTGACGGTCAACGACATCATCGGCGAACCGCTCGAGGTTCACGGCCTTCCCTGCTCGGACGATCACGTCACGACACGAGCCGACGTGCGAACGGTCGACGTCCCGGCCGAGGACGTCTCGGTGACGGTCGCAGACGACCTCGATCTGGTCGTCGAACCGGTCGGCGACGTCGCCACGATACCCGTCGACGTTCGTCGAGACGCGGGGATCGACGGCGACCTCGAGCCCGGAATCGACACCGTCGACGACCTCGTCGTCGAGACACTGGCGGAGGGCGTCGCGGTGACTGCCGAGCGCACCGACGACGGTGGGATCGAGATCGAAATGTCGGTCGGGCTCTCGACGGCGGAGCTCCGCCAGGAACGGATCTACGAACTCCTCGAGGTCGTCGGGCTGAACCCGAGTCACGCCCACCGTTACCCCCACGAGTTCTCCGGCGGCCAGCGCCAGCGCATCGGGATCGCGCGGGCACTCGCCGTCGATCCGGAAGTCGTCATCTGTGACGAACCGGTAAGCGCCTTAGACGTCAGCGTCCAGGCACAGATCCTCAACTTGCTCGCGGATCTCCAGGAGGAGTTCGGCCTCTCGTACGTCTTCATCGCCCACGACCTGGGCGTCGTCGAACACATCGCAGATCGGGTCGCCGTGATGTACCTCGGGGAGTTCGCCGAAGTCGGGTCGACCGAGGACGTCTACGCCTCCCCGAGCCATCCGTACACGGAAGCGTTACTCTCGGCGATCCCCGAACCCGATCCGCTCTGGGACGGCGAGAAGATACTGCTGTCCGGCGACGTCCCCTCCCCGATCGATCCGCCGGCTGGCTGTCGGTTCCACACCCGCTGTCCAAGAGTCGTCCCGTCGGAGGAGTACGACCTCCCACAGACCGAGTGGCGATCGCTGCTCACGTTCAAACACCGCCTCGAGGGCGCGGAGACGCCCGGGGCGCTCCTGGCACTCGAGAACCGAGGGGGGACCCGAACCGACCCGACCGACCTCCACCGCGAGGAGTTCGAGTCGGCGATCCGCAGCGAGTTCGACCTCCCGGAGACGATTGCCGATCGACGGGCCGAGCGCGCGTTCGCGCGAGCGGTCGAACACGTCCACGACGACGACAGGAAGGCGGCAGTCGCACACACTCGAGACGCGTTCGGCTCCCCCTGTGAACGGGTCGAACCGGAGCCCGTATCGGCCGGGGACGACCACCGCATCTCGTGTCTGCTCTTCGAGGACGAGTGGCGTGACGGATCGGCCCCCTGAAATCGAACGAACGGGTGACACACCCGCCGAGGATTGACGTCTTCCAGTCGTCTATCAGACGAGCACGCGCTCGAGGTCGACGACAACACCCTCGTCGGCGTCCGGATCGCCGACCAGCCGCCCCAGGCAGACGGCAGCCCCCTCGGGCGTGTAACAGGCCACGAACGCGCCGTCGGCGACGTCGTCGGCCTCGAGGACGCCCGGGGCGTACACCGGCGCGCCATGTGCCACCTCGCGGGCGGCGCTTTCGGCGATCGTCACCGAGGGCAGACCCTCGAGGACGCGCTCGCCGGGGTCGACGACCTCGTAGAGGAGGGCCGGATCGTCGTCGTCGACCCAGAAGGCGAGTGCGTCAAGCAGGTCCTGAGCCGTATGGAGGTCCCGGTCGTCGAAGGGGTCGGTCGCCGTCCGACGCAAGTGGCCCATGTGGGCACCAGTCCCGAGTGCCAGTCCGAGGTCGTGACAGAGCTTGCGGACGTAGGTACCACTCTCACAGCGGATGTCCAGGAGTGCCTGCCTGTTTTCGACCTCGAGGACCTCCAGGTCGTAGAGCTCTCGGACCCGGAGCCGACGGGAGACCGCGCTCTTTCGTGGGGGCTTCTGGTAGATCGGCCCCTCGAACTCGGCGACGATCTCTGTGGCGTCCCCCGGGACGGGTGCGTGACACTCGAGGACGGCGACGTACTCCTTCCCGCCCTCGAGGAAGGCAGGGGCCAGCCGGGTGGCGTTCCCGAGCATAACGGGGAGACAGCCGGTCACCTTCGGGTCGAGCGTGCCGGCGTGGGCCGCCTTCTCGACGGTGACGTCCGCGTCGGCGGCCCCGAGGGCGTCGGCGACGGCGTCACGGATCCAGCCACTGATCTGGTGTGAAGAGGGGCCGGGCGGTTTGTCGAGGTTGACGACGCCGAACTCGAGGAGTTCCGCCGGCGTCCGTTCGTCCGGGGGGCCACGTACGCTCATCAGAACTCGCCGTCGAGTTCGACGGGCGTTTTCCCCTCGTCACCCACGGGGTCGTACTCGGAGACGGCGGTGACGAGCATGTCGAGGACGGCGTCGGGCTCCCAGCGGGCGGTGTTGACCGAGAGGTCGTAGATCGTCAGATCGCGGATGTCGATGCCGTAGTACTCCTCGTAGCGTTTGACCTCACTCGCCTCCCGCGCCCGGGTCTCCTCGGCCGCCCGCTTTGGGTCTTTGTTCTCGCGTTCGGCGATCCGCTGGCCACGGACCGAGACGGGGGCGTCGAGCCAGAAGCGAAAGTCGGCGTGGTCGCCGGCGAGCCACCCCGACAGTCTGGACTCGAGGACCAGACCGTCTCGCTCGCGGGCGATCTCCTGGAGACGGCGGTCGAGATCACGATCGATCCCCTCGTTTTCCTCGGCGAGTTTGTTGAACTCGAGTGGGGTGTAGCCGCGTTCGTCCGCGAGCTGGCGGAAGATGTCGCCGCCGCTTACGTGCTCGAGGTCGAACGCTTCGGCGAGCAGCTGTGCGGTGGTGCTCTTCCCGCTGCCCGGCGGGCCCGAAACGGTGAGTAACATATCAGAACTGCGCCGCGGCGGGTAAAATGGGTTTTGAATCGCCGGCCGATCAGGTTCCCGAGGGGGTCATGTCGATGTTAAGCGACTTGCGAAGCAGCTGGGTAAAGCCGAGCGAACAGAGGAAATACCAGACGATCCAGGCCTCGATCGGTCCGATGACCCCCGAGTCCCACCGGAGTTCGCCGGCGATGGGCATGATGACCGTCATCGAACCGTCGATGTTGCCGTCGCGGACCTTCCAGAACATCCAGAGGAAAAGCGGGATGGTAAGGAGCATGATCCAGACCATCGGGCGGAACTGCTCTTTGAACATCCCGACGTTCTCGGCCATCGCCTCCATCTGCTCTTCTTGAACCTGTTGCATCTCCTCGTCGATGCGCTCGAGTTCGTCCTCGCTTGCGCCGCGCTCTTTGGCCTCCTTTTTTTTCTCCTGGACCTCGCTTCGTTTCTCCTGGACCGCTTTCATCCGCTCTTGGTACTTGGCCATCCGCTCCGGATTCATCAGGTTCGCCTGGAGCAGCGTCGAGTAAAGCCCCGTGAGCAACGCGACCGAGAGGATCACGCCGTAGAAGGGCAAGGCCGCCTCGAGTGGGCCCAGAAAGACGTTGAGTGCGCCGCCGATGGTCTCCCGCAGGGAGCTAAACCAGTACGCCGGCATCAACATGACCGCAGCGACGGCGGCCATCTTGTCCCACTGGGACCACTTTGCCGCGTCCTCGTCGATGTCGACGTCGGCACCAGCCGCCTCGAGGTCACTGTCGAGTGCCTCGTCGAATGCCTCCCGATCGGCGATGACGAAGCCCTCCTCGCCGTCGACTAACACCCCCTTCTCGATCAGTCGACCCCACTGCCCGCTCGTGAGGTCGTCTTTGACGTCGGCCCATTCGACCTCCCCGCCGTTGCCGTCGGCGGTCTCGCGGATGGCCTCCAGGGCGTCTTCCATCGAGCCATCCTCGCGGACGAGGGCGTCGATCTTCTCCGCTGTACGCGTCATCTAGTGGTCCTAAGCCACGTCCGGTATACAAGCCTTTTTCTTCGGTGGT